>QHPA01000423.1 GCA_003218935.1 Verrucomicrobiota bacterium | reverse complement strand
ATCAAAGACAACGCCATATTCCCTGAATTCACGCATTGGCAGGAGGGTTACGGTGCGTTTACCGTGGCGCACCATGACAAAGACGCAGTGATCGAATACATCAAAGGCCAGCCGGACCATCACAAGAAGCTGTCTTTCCGTGATGAATTGCGTGAGTTGTTGGTCAAATTCGCGGTTCAATTCGATGAAAAATACTTGGTTTGAGCCGTTGCGCGATTGTTCAACCCTTTCAGGGTCGATGAACGTGCTGACGAATTCCCGCGGGTTGCACCCACGGCGATTCGCGTTGTTCGACTTCGGCGAACGGATGTCTATTCTTGCAGCGTCGCCGCGGTGTTTCTGCCGCTTGCCGCCCATCCTTCATCTTCCAATCTGCATCCCCACCTGAATAATGGCTCTCCTCACCCCAGAACTCCTCCGCCGACTCGAACAATTCCAATTGCTTGCGCAGCGGCGCGCGAAAAGTTGACGATTTCCGTTATCTGGATTGGAACCTCTACGGCCGGCTCGACCGCCTCTTCCTGAAACTCTACGAGGAGGAGCGCGAGCTGCCGGTCACCGTTTTTCTCGATGCCAGCGAATCGATGACGTTCGGCGAACCGCGCAAGTTTGATTTCGCGCGGCAGGTCACCGCCGCGGTCGGCTACGTTGCTCTGTGCGGCTTTGACCGTGTCAGCGTCGTGACTTTTCCGGACCTTTCGCAGGAGCCGACGAACGAATCGGAACTCAAAACCCGAAGTCAGGAACTCGCTGCCCGCGGCGCATTGCGGTCCGTGCGGGGGCGCAAGTCGGCGCTGCAATTCTTCCAAAACATCAATCATCTCACCGCTTGCGGAGCGGCGGCGTTCAACGAAGCGTTGCGCCGCGGCGCGTTGCAGGCGCGTCAGGCGGGCGTGGCCGTTGTGCTGAGCGACTTTCTCGATCCAGCGGGTTATGAAACGGGCCTCACGGCCCTGGTCGGTCGCGGTTTTCAGGTCAATGCCGTGCAAATCCTCGCGCCGGACGAATTGGCTCCGGCCACTTACGGCGACCTGCGGTTGATTGATTCGGAGACCGGCGCCCAACAGGAAGTCACCTTCGGCAAATATCGTCTCAACGCCTACAAGCAGACCGTGCAGAACTTTTGTCAGCGTCTGCGGGAGTATTGCTCGTCGCGCGGCATGCACTTTTTCATGGCTGGTTCCAACACGCCGCTGGAAGAACTCTTACTGAAGCAATTGAGAGAAGCGGAGGTGTGGGGCTAGGGAACGCAGAAGGCGGAAGGCGGAACGCGGAATCAAAGCTATGACAGACTCGAAATTAAGCGATAGAAACGCGCCAGACCTCAAGCAGCGCACGAAGCGGTTTGCGCTCGACGTGATTCAATTCGTCGAATCGCTCCCGTCAGGTGAGACCAGTCGCGTCCTTGGTCGGCAGCTTCTCCGATCGGGAACTTCAGTCGGCGCTAACTACCGCGCCGCCAAACGCGCCAAATCCACCGCGGATTTCATTTCCAAGATGGGGACGGTGGAAGCGGAAGCGGATGAATCTGCCTATTGGTTGGAATTGCTGATGGACTCCGGCAAAGTGAAACCAGTGCAAGTCCAGCCTTTGGTGCGGGAGGCAAACGAATTGCTCGCTATCGCGGTCGCCTCGATTAACACGGCAAAACGAAAGGTGAGATGAAGAGCGTTCAGCAGGATAACTCCGCGTTCCGCGTTCCGCGTTCCGCGTTTTTATGAGATTGTTGGCTCCCGCGGCTCTTTGGTTCGCCGCCGCCATTCCGGTGGTGATCCTGTTTTATCTGCTCAAACGCAAGCGCGTGGTGCGGCTCGTCTCCAGCACGTTGCTCTGGCAGAAATTCCTGGCAGAGACGCAGGCCAGCGCGCCGTTCCAACGGCTGCGGCACAACTGGCTGCTGATCCTTCAACTGCTGATGCTGGTGCTGGCGATTTTCGCGCTCGCCCGGCCCTACTTCTCCGGCAGGCTGGCGGGCGGCAATTTGCAGGTGCTCATCCTCGACGCCTCGGCTTCGATGCAATGCACCGACGAAACGCCGTCGCGCTTCGAGAAGGCGCGCGCCGAAGCGCTCAAGCTCGTGAACAGTCTGCGTGATACCGACCGCATGGTGGTGCTGCTCGCGGCCGCGGTGACCGAGGTCAAACAATCCGAGACCAGCGAGAAATCGTTGCTGCGACGCGCCATCGAATCTTGCCGGGTGACCGATTCGCCGACGCGCCTGGTCGAAGCGTTGAAAATGGCGGAGTCGCTGACGCGCGACAAAACCGGCGCGGAGGTTCATTTGTTCAGCGACGGCGCGGCGCCCGGATTGAGCGAGATCGAGAACAAGGGTCTGCCGCTGGTTTACCATCTCGTTGGCCAGCGCGCGAACAACCTCGGCATCGTTTCGCTCGACGTGCGGCCGAATCCCGAAGACCCCAGCCGCCGTGCCGTCTTCACCAGCGTGGCCAACTCCTCGCCCGACGAACAGAAGACCGAAATCGAATTGCGCTTCGACGACCAGTTGCTCGAAACGAAATCAATCACGATTCCAGCGACAAACACCACGCCGGTTGTTTTCCTGGCCGCGCAGCCGCGGGACGGCGTTTTCAGCGTCCGGATTACCGCCCAGGACGACCTGGCCGCGGACAACCAGGCCTCCATTGTGAGCGTCCTGCCGCAGCCGGCGAAAGTGCTGCTGGTGACGCACGGCAATCGCCTGCTAGAGAAAGCGCTCAAAGCCGCCGGCAAAGTGGAACTGTCCGTCGCATCGGACGTGACCGAGTCGAAACCGAACTTCGATCTCGTCGTGCTCGATGATGTCACACCCGCCGTCTGGCCCAGGTTGAACACGCTCGCGATTCACAGCATGAACACGAACTGGTTCAGCAGCGTCGGCAGTGTGGAGGGGCCGGCCATTGTGGATTGGAAGAGCACGCATCCACTGCTGCGTTTCGTGGGTTTTGACAACGTCGCGATCATGAAGTCGCTCGTGGTCAAAACGCCAGCTCGGTTTCGACGTGCTCGAAAGCAACTGGCCGTTCCGCATTTCATTTCCCATCTTCATCGCCAACGCGGTCGATTGGCTGAACCCGGCGTCGGTTCAAGCCAGCCAGCTTCTGGTCAAGGCGGGCGAGCCGTTTCGTCAGGCGCTCAACGAGCCAACCAAATCGGTGGAAGTGACGTTTCCGGACGGCACCAAGCGCGCGCTCGCCCTCGACCCGAACGCGCAGGAACTGGTGTTTGGCGACACGGCGAAGCAGGGCGTTTATCACCTCGGCCTCGGCACGAACCAGACGGTCTTTTGCGTGGACCTGCTTGATTCGGCGGAGAGCGACACGCATCCGAAAGCGGAACTGAACTTCGGCAAGTTCGGCAATGTGGCCGCCACGACGATGCGCCGGGCGAATCTCGAAATCTGGCGCTGGATCGCGGCCATCGGTCTGGCGGTGTTGATGTTTGAGTGGTGGTATTACCACCGGAGG
>QHPA01000422.1 GCA_003218935.1 Verrucomicrobiota bacterium | reverse complement strand
CGCGAGAGTAGGTTGCCGCCAGTTTTCGCAACGAACCGAAATTATGTTTCGGCTCTTCTTCTTAAGTCCTGCCAGTTCACCCAACGAAAGCATTCGAGAAAATGCTTGCGGAATCTTCGGCGGTTGGTAAGCACTGGCGCCGCGGGCGCTAGATTATGGACATTCAAAATGAAGGAATCTATTTTATGAAAAAGCTCTTCACCCTGTCCGTTTTGGTCGCGTTGATTGCCAGTGTTCCTCCGACTGTCCGGGCGGCGGAAGCTTACAAGGACAAGTCAGCCCAGGCTCCGAAATCCGAAAACAAGCCAAAGCAACTGCCGTTTCGGGGTAAAGTCAGTGCGGTCGATAAAACCGCGAAAACCATCACGCTTGAAGGAAAGGAAAAGAGCCGAACCTTTCAAATCACTTCGGGAACCAAAATTACCAAGGATGGCAAGCCGGCGGTTTTGGATGATGTAACCGTGGGCGAATCAGTCCGGGGCGTGGCGAAAGAGAACGCCGCCGGCAAATTGGAAGCCGTTACTGTTAAGGTTGGAGCATTAGCCGGAAACGCGAAGCCCAACGATCAGAAAGGTGAAAAGCAATGACCTGGCTGGAGTCGTTCCACTCGAACTCGGACGCTGCTTTTGTCTTTTAATCCACGTCCACCATCGCGCGGAAGCAGCCCGATATTTTGCGGGACGCCTGAGGTCAACTTGCCAGGGAGTGAATGATTCGCGTCCTCACGCCGAGCGCTATCCGTTGCTGGCGTGCCTTTATCGGATGACCCAGTGGCTGGCAGCGCTCGCCTGCGGCGCCGCGCCAGGTCTCGCCGAATCGGACGGCTGGCCCCGCTATGCGCATGACCCGGCGTTGAGCGCCCGCTCGCCTCTCCACGGCAACACCACCAAGCCCCAGACCCTATGGTCTTACTCCGTCGGCGGTCGCGAATTGTTGATCGAAATGCTCCCGGCCAACGGAAAACATGCTCTGCATTTGGTTGCGAAGGACGCGGCCCCTCTCAGTCTTGTACCGAGAGTCCCCCGCCCGGCGCCCAAGGCCCTCGACCTTGATGGCAGCGGCACTTTGCGTTCGGCTGTGGAGAACTATCACGAACGGTGGGCAAAAATTTTGCCGGACGTCAAAGGCTTGCAGCGCGTGGCCTGGAGCCACACATGGACGGATCAGAAAGTTTGCCGGCTCCAGCTCTTCGCTTACGATCAAGGCTTCGACAACCCGCGGCTCGTGTGGCAGAGCGACCCGCCGGAGGACACCATCTTCCAACCGCTGAACATCGTCTATGACCTGGACGGCGACGGAGTGCAGGAGGTCTGTGTCGCCGCGCACTATCGGGTCATGATTTTCGAGGGCACTACCGGGCGCAAAGAAACTGAACTGCGCTATCACCAAAGCCGCGCTTACGGCTGGTTCGGGTTGGCGGACGTGGACGGAGACGGGCAAAGGGAACTCATCACCATTGGCGACTTTCAAAGCCACATCGACGTGTTGAACTACGAGCCGAAGAAGCCCGAAGCCCAGCGACTCTCGGTGCGCTGGCGGCGGGACCTCGAGCGGAACATCGAAGAGCGCAAGAAGTGGCCGCAGATCGGGCCGCGCCCCGTGGCGGACGTCACTGGAGATGCCCGCCCGGAAATCGTGTTGAACCTCTTCAACGATTCCGGGGACGGCCAGTGGCACGTCGTGGTGCTGAACGCCGGGACCGGCGAACAACTGTTTGATTTGCCACGGCAATTCGTGGAAGGCACTGCGGACGTGGAAGCCGTCGGCAAGGCCGAGCTGTTCATGATCGGAACGGACGGCGTGCTGGTGCCCGCGTTTGGGACCATTCAACTGGTGGATCTGCGCAGCGCAGCGCCCTCCGTGAAGTGGTCACAAACGAACTCCGCCTGGATTTGTGCGGACCTGCCGGGAATGGACGCGACCTGGTCCACATCGGCTTCGCAGGGGATGCGGCAGGTCCTGCTGAGTGAAGGTGGCCGAGGCGAGAGACCTGCCTTCCTGGTCGCGCAACGAAAGGCGGACGC
>QHPA01000186.1 GCA_003218935.1 Verrucomicrobiota bacterium | reverse complement strand
ACGGCACGATGGTTGTGGTAAACAACGGCCACAGCTTCGTCGGCCAGCAGATTGAAATTCAGGTGCAGAGTCTGGTGCAGACCGGGGCGGGCGTGCTGATCTTCGCCGATGCTAAAACGCCTGTGGCGGCTTGATTTTGCGCCCAATCGACCGCATCGTCTCCCATGCAACTCGTGACTGTGTTCCGCAGTTTCAGCCCGGCCGAAGCGCAACTGATTCGGTCGCGCCTTGACGCCGCTGACATCCCGGCCGAAGTCGTAAACGAACTCGCCGCGCTGAGCATGGACGGCTACTCGATGGCGGCCGGCGGTATCCTCGTGCAGGTGCCCGACGACTATGCCGAGGAAGCCAAGGCGCTCATCGAGGCGGCCAACGATTCGAGCGGATGAACCCGCGACGGCACAAGACGCTGCTTGAGTTGCAATGCGAACTGCCGGCCGGCGAGCTGCGGTTCGACAGCGACACGCTTCAAAGCCATTCCGGCGACAAATGGTTCGCCAGTCGCCTGCCTGACGCCGTGGCCCTGCCGCGGAGCACGCGTTCCGTCGCCACAATCCTCCGTTTCGCTCATCGGCACAACCTTCCGGTGACCGCGCGCGGCGCGGGCTACGGTTACGTGGGCGGATGCGTTCCATCGCGCGGGGGCGTCGTGCTCTCGCTGGCGCGGATGAACCGCATCAAGGAGATCAATTCGCACGACTTTGTCACGGTGGTGCAGCCGGGTGTTGTCACGCACCATCTCCACGAGGCAGTCGAGAAGCAGGGGCTTTATTATCCGCCCGACCCGGCCAGCCGCGCGGACAGCAGCATCGGGGGCAACATCGCCACCAACGTGGCCAGCGGCTCTGTCGTTCGTCTCGGCAGCCGCACGCATAAGAACAAAACCGGGTTCGACCTGGCGCGCCTGTTTGTCGGCTCGGAAGGGCTGTTGGGCGTTGTTACGGAAGCGACGCTGAAGCTGTTGCCCTTGCCGCCGTTCCGCGCCTGCCTGGGAGTGGGATTTGGTTCGATGAAGGGCGCTGCGCGCGCCATTCGAGCAGTTTTCGGCTCCGGGACTCTGCCCAGCGCATTGGAAGTTGCGGACGCCTTCACCCTGGCAGCCGCGCAAAAGCGGACCGGCAGCAAGCTGCTGACGGGCTGCCGAGCACATATCATCGTCGAGCTTGACGGTCAGGAAGGATCCGTGCGCTCCGAATTGAAACGATTGGAAGAAATGATTCGGGCCATGAAACCGGTTTTTGTTCAGCGCGGTTACGGCGCTGAGGACTGCGAAAAATTCTGGCAATTGCGTCGCGAGTTTTCCTACGCGTTGCGTGACACCGGCCTGACCAAGCTTAACGAAGACATCACGGTGCCGCGAGGCCGACTGGAGGACCTGTTTTGTTTTGCCGAGTGGCTGCAAAAGAAGCATCACCTGCCGGTGGCCTGTTTTGGTCACGCCGGCGATGGCAACATTCACGTCAACGTGATGGTGGACAAAATGCAGCCGGGCGCGCCAAGACGGAGCGAGGCTGCGCTCGACGACTTGTTCAGGCAAGTGCTCGCCTGGGGCGGCGTTATCACCGGAGAGCATGGCATCGGTCTGGCCAAGAAGCGCTGGTGGCCGGATGCGGCGTCGGAGGAGGTGCGCGCCCTGCATCGCGTCATCAAGCAGGCCCTCGACCCGAAGGGCATCCTGAATCCGGGAAAGTTTGTGTAGCCGCAGGCGTTCGCCTGCGCGTCAGTCTTCGTCCTGCCTTGCGGGCTGCGAGTTGTCAATCAACACTACGAACTCGCCTCGCCATGACTGTTTTTTGACGATATCCAAAAGCTGTGCCGGTTTTCCTCGCAGGAACTCCTCAAACTTTTTGGTCAATTCGCGCGCCAGAACGACGGATCGGTCAGGAAAGATTTCGTTCAGCTCTCTGAGCAGCCTTTCCATCCGGTAAGGCGATTCGTACAGCACCAGCGTGCCGGGAGAAGACTTCAGCGTTTGCAGCCTGTTTCGGCGCTGGCCGGATTTGTGCGGCAGAAACCCGGTAAAATGAAATTCATCCGCCGGCAGTCCACTGGCCGTGAGCGCCGCAACCAGCGCGCAAGCGCCCGGCACCGGCTCCACTCGAAAGCCAGCGGCCAACGCCGCGCTGACCACGCGCTCTCCAGGGTCGCTGATTCCGGGGCTGCCGGCGTCAGCCACGAGTGCCACCTTCTCTCCGCGCCCCAGCCGTTCGATGATTTGCCCGGTGCGTTTGGCTTCATTGAACCGGAAATAACTCAGCAAGGGCCTGGAGATTCCGAAATGCTTCAGCAATTGTCCGGTGCGTCGCGTGTCTTCCGCCGCGATGACGTCGCATTCCCGCAGCGCCCGCAGCGCCCGCAGCGTGATGTCTTCGAGATTGCCGATGGGTGTGGCCACGAGGTAGAGCGTGCCCGGCGACAGCGGCGGCAAAGTTTTTTCCATTGCCCGATTCAGCCACGAACAGAACAGCGAATAAACGCGAAACTTTGAAGCCGGCGGCAGCTCACAAGCTCAAAGTGGGGCAGGGGACATCCTGCGAGGTGGACTCGATGCGGACGTGAGATGCAGCGAGCTGTTGCAGTCGTTCGCTCACGACTTGATAGGCCAGTTCAGGGCGATTGCAATCGCGGCTGAGATGGCCCAGATACAAATGCCGCAGCTCAGACGAAACGATTTGCTCGGCGACTTCGGCGGCCGCGACATTGGAGAGGTGACCACGCTGGCTCTGGATTCGCTGTTTGATGCTCCAGGGACGTCGGGAGTCTTCCTGGAGCAGCTTCAAGTCATGATTGGTCTCGAGCAGTAGAACATTCGCCGCGCGGACCCGTTCGATGACGAGCTTCGTGGCATGGCCGAGGTCGGTCAGAAAACCGAAGTTGCCCGCCCTGGTCCGCAGGAGAAAACCGACAGGATCGCACGCGTCGTGTAGAACGGAAAACGGAACGACTGTCACGTCACCCACCTCGAACGTCGTGCCGGTGGTAAAAATACGGCAGTCAACGAATTTGGTATGGAATTGATCTTCCAGCGCCTCCTTAGTGTCCCGGTTGCAGTAAATCGGAATTTGGAGTTTTGCGCACAGCGTTGTCAGGCCTTGCACATGATCGCTATGTTCGTGTGTTATAAGGATGCCGTGGAGACTTTCCGGCGTGCGGCCAATAGTGAGGAGCCGATCGCGGATCTCCCGTCCACTGAAGCCGGCATCGATAAGCAGGCGAGTTTCTTCAGTTTCCAGATAAGCGCAATTGCCCGCCGAACCACTGCCTAGAATCGTGAGTTTGACTGCCACGCGCCGACGTTAGTACCAGGGAACTATCAGGGCAACCCTTTTGCGCGGCGCACCGACGGCGGAAAACGGGCTTCCATTTCGACATTGACTTTTCATTTTCCTGCGCTGGCATGATTTGTGAAGTAGCAAAGCTCATGCCGCAAATTGCTTGAGCTGTGGAAGCGGAGGATTATCATTCTGCCAATGGCCCAGGGCTTACATCTTTCGCAAAAGATGACGCTGTCGCAGGTGCTCGCTCCGCAACTGCAACAGTCTCTGGCGCTATTGCAGGCGCCCACGCTGGAATTGAAGGCAATGGTCGAGCAGGAACTCCAGCAGAACCCTGTGTTGGAGGAGGAGGCGGTGACGGAAATGACGCTGGAGGAAAAGGAAGACCGCGAGGCCGAAGAAGCCGCCCTCGCGGCCGACCCAACGGAACCGCCGGTGGACGTGACATTCGATCCGGCCACCGAAAAGAGCAATAGTGAGCCGGTGGACGATTTTCAGGCGGAGTTCGAACGGCTGACCCAGCTCGACCAGGAATGGCGCGACCATTTTGCCCAGACGAACATGCCGATGCGCCAAAGCCAGGAAGACGAGGAGAAACGTCAATTCATGTTCGATTCGCTGGTGGCCGGCACCTCGCTTCAAGAGAATCTGCTCGAGCAGATCCGTTTGTCCGATCTGACCGAGGACCAACGTCAGATCGGCCAGATGATCGTCGGGAACATTGATGATTACGGCTATCTTCAGTCCAGCGTGGACGAGCTGGCGTTTGCGACCAACATCCGGCCCGAAAAGATTCTGGAGGTGTTGAAGGTCGTTCAGACGTTTCATCCGCCGGGGGTGGGCGCTCGCGATTTGCGCGAATGTCTCCTGCTGCAACTGGAACGCGACGGCAAGCAAGACACTTTGGAATACCGCATCGTAAGCGAATTCATGGAAGCGCTGGGCAAACGGCGCATTCCGGAAATCGCGCGCGGTTTGGCGACAACCGTGGAGGACGTGCAGAAATCGGTTGCGCGGATTGGCAACCTGGAGCCGAGGCCGGGCCGGGCTTTTCTGCCGGACAACAATCAGTACATTCTGCCGGAGGTGTTCGTTCAGAGAATTGGCCAGGACCTGGTCGTCAGTACGAACAATGAGCACGTTCCACACTTGCGCATCAGCAACACCTACAAAGACCTCATGGCGCAAGCAGACAGTTCACCGGAAGTCCGCGAATACATCCGGGAAAAAATCCGCGCCGGTAAATTTCTGATCAAGAGTCTGCACCAGCGGCAGCAAACTATTCTGAACATCGCTAACGAAATCGTGAAGCGACAACGCGAGTTCATGGACAAAGGCGTCGCCTTCCTCAAGCCGCTGACGATGGTGCAGGTGGCCGAAGTCGTCGGCGTGCATGAAACCACGGTGAGCCGTGCCGTATCCGGCAAA
Organism: Verrucomicrobiota bacterium; assembly: GCA_003218935.1. Taxonomy (GTDB): domain Bacteria; phylum Verrucomicrobiota; class Verrucomicrobiia; order Limisphaerales; family AV2; genus AV2. The sequence continues at coordinate 6,460 of QHPA01000186.1, read as the reverse complement.
TACATGGAGACGCCGCAAGGCATCTTCGAGATGAAATACTTCTTCACCTCCGGCATCCAAACGGCCAGCGGCGTCGGTGTCTCGAACACCAGCGTGAAGGGGATGATCTCGGACATGATCAAGGGCGAAGAGCCGTCCAAGCCGCTGTCAGACGAGGAGATCGTCAAGCTGCTCGATCAGAAGGGAATCAAGATCGCCCGCCGGACGGTCGCCAAATACCGCTCCGAACTGAACATCCTTCCGTCGCACTTGCGGAAGGTCTATTAACCGGCCGCCCAGACCTGCCGGATGCCGCCGAACTATTGATTGACTCCAGGCGCGTCATCCGTCCTGGTTTTTCAGCGCCGCCTTGGTCGCCGTCTGCAATCGGTCCAACGGCGGCTTGAGTTCTTGCTTCGTCTCGGCGCTCATCCGGTCAATGAAAAGAATGCCCTGCAAGTGGTCGCGCTCGTGTTGGACTGCGCGAGCCAGCAGGCCGCCGCAGCGGAACTCGATGCGTTCGCCCTTTTCGTTCATCCCAACGACGTCCACCGATTCCGGGCGAACGATGTCGGCGTAGATTTCGGGGAAGCTCAGACACCCTTCCGCACCGGCGACCGGTTTTCCCACAGGCGTGATTTCCGGATTCATCAACACCAGGGGCATGAATCCGGCCACCTCGGCAGGCTTGCCTTTCAATTCGAGTGTCGAAGGGCGGTCTTTCGACTCGCGCACGTCGATCACAGTCAGTTGGAGCGCGTGGCCGACCTGTTGCGCCGCCAGGCCAACCCCGGCCGCGGCATGCATTGTTTCCAACATGTCGTCGATCAGTTTCTTGATCGCGGGCGTGATTTTTTCGATCCGCGCACCTTTCTGTCGCAGCATCGGATGACCGTATTTTACAACTGGAAGAATCATTTTCCCGGCCATTTGCGCAAAAGATCAGCCAATTGAGGAATGGACGGGCTGGTGGCGGTGCGAACGTAGTAACCGCTGGCGGCGACGCCGGTCAGCACGCTCATCGCGTTGTCGAGGCCGAGCAGTTTACCGAGGCAAAAGCCGGCGTTGAAATGATCGCCGGCGCCCGTCGTGATCTTCGGTTTGAAAATGTAAGGCCCTTTGACGACATCCACCGCATCACCGCTGGCCGCCAGCGCGCAGGAAACCGGATGAATGACCAGGGTACTCACGGGCAGCCTGGCGAGCAGCTGGCGCGCCAGGGAAGACAAAGCCTCGGCGTTAGGCTCCTTGCGCTTCAGCCCCAGCACTTCGCTGATTTCGTTGGCTTCTTTTTCGTTGAGACCGAGAATCACGTCGAAGTGTTTCTCGAATTGGACGATCAACTCCAACGCGCGCGAAATATCATGCGCGGTGCGCTTTTCCGGGTCGGCGAGATCAAAAAACATTGTCCGGCGCCGGCCTTTCAAGTTTGGACAAAACTCCCGTTGCAACGCCTCCCACACATCGCTCATGTAAGGGATCATCGTCCAGTTGACAAACGCGATGAGGTCGGAGCCTTCAAACTGAGTGGCAAATTTGTCGCGGCCAAACCGCGCCAGGATGTTGGTCCAATTGACCTCCTTTAACGAGGAGTGTTTGCCGAGCATGATTTTGCCATCGTCGAATTCCAGCGCGTCCGTGTGACCGGGCTCGGCGATGGAATAGACCTCTGCGCGCCGCGCGAACTCGTGGAAAACGGGATGGAGATGAGGATAACCGAGGTTACCGAGGTAAGTGACCTTCATTCCGAAACCGGCCAATGCGTTGGCCATGATCGGGCCGTTGCCGCCGAGTTTGGTGATTTGGTTGACGAGTTCGATGTTGGTGCTCTTGCCGGCAGCCTCAGCAATCCGTTCGGCCAGGCGAGCAATGGTGGGGACACGCTCATAATGCCGGGCGTCCATCCGCTTATCCACAACATCCAGAATTTCGTCAACGAATCCGTCCAGGCCGACAAAGGCGGTCAAATGACCAACGCGGTCAACGGCAGCCGACAGCTTTTGCGCGCACAATTCGCGAAACTCAAAGGTGGCCGTCATGGGAACTTAATCGGGTTGCGAAACGTCGAGGGACAAAATCTGCTTAATCGGGCCTCACGCCAATCATCTCGAGCACCCGGTGGAGGTCGTCATCAGTATAGAAATGAATTTGGAGCGCGCCTTTGCCCCGGCGGTATCGCAAATCGACCCGGGTGCCAAACCGCTCCTGCAAGCGATGTTCCAGATCGGCCACGTGCGTGTCCCTGGACTGGGAAAGCGAAGCGGATTTGGCGCCGGCCGCCGCGGCGCCGCGGTTCCGCCAGTGCGCGACGAGGTCTTCGGTCTGGCGAACGTTTAGCGACTGTTTGATGATGCGTTCCGCAGCGAGCCTTTGTTCTTCGGCGCGGTTCAATCCGAGAATCACTTTGGCGTGGCCAACGGATAATCGGCCATCGCGCACGAAGGCTTGAATTTCCGGCGGGAGGTGCAGCAACCGTAGCGCGTTGGCAACCAGGGCGCGGCTCTTGCCGACCTTGGCCGCCGCTTCCTCCTGCTTGAGCTGAAACTGTTCAATTAGCTGCGAGTAACCCTGCGCTTCTTCGATCGGATTCAGGTTTTCACGCTGGAGATTTTCGATGAGCGCCAGTTCCAGCACCGCGCGGTCGTCAGCTTCGCGCACAATGACCGGCACCTCACCCAGGCCAAGCATTTGCGCGGCGCGCCAGCGGCGCTCACCGGCAATCAGTTCGTATCCTTCACCCCGCGCCCGCACGATCAGCGGCTGGACAATGCCTTGTTCCTTGATCGAATCGGCCAACTCGCGGAGGGCCTCTTCCGAAAAATCCTTGCGCGGTTGAAGCGGACACGGGCGAATGCGCGTCAGCGGCGCGCGTTCCACGCGTTCGCGCGCGTCTAGGACCGGCACGGCCGTCATGACGTGCGCCGGTTGGATCGGCACAGGGGGTGTTTTCGCTTCCGGCGGCGAACCGCCCAGCAACGCGGCCAGTCCACGGCCCAGAGCAGGTTTTGCCATGGCGCGAGAGTGTCCAACGGGTAATCAGTTGTCAACGTGAAGCTCAGAGCGCGAACTGTGATTCGGGATGGGCGCCTGGCAAAATGCAAGCGCAGCCAGTTCGGGCTTCACGATTTACATTTCAGCCCCTAGGCTGGTTCCGATGAGCAAAAAAAGCGCGAAAATCGCCGCCTTGATTGAAGCTTACCGCGGAGAAAAGCTCAACGCGCACTACCTAGGTTACTTCCAGTGCTTTAACCTGGGTTTGTTTTATGAAGCGCACGATGTCCTGGAGGAGCTTTGGCTGGCCGGTCGCCAGGGGGCCAACGGCGCGTTTTACAAAGGACTCATTCAATTCGCGGGCGCGTTTGTCCATTTGAAAAGAGGCCGACTCCGTCCCGCCGCCGCGCTTTTCAAGCTGGCGCGCGCGAGCCTCCGGAATTACGCGCCTGTCCATGAGCAACTCGACGTGAAAGAAGTGCTGGCGCTGATTGAGAATTGGCTGGAACGATTGGAATCGCGGGATTTCGCTGTCAATCCGCTTTCGGACGACAACGCGCCCCAATTATCACTCTCGCCACGGTGATGCCCCGGCGCTTGATGAATCTTTTCCAAAAGCTTGCACAAGCCGCCGCGTTCGTTATCGTGTCAACCACTGACGCCGGACCGGTTGACGCGACAGTTGCGGATCGGTTTCGGATTGGCCCGGTCAACTTGAACTTTGAAGCAACCGATGTCTGATGATATCCGATACGATTGGCAGCCGGAGGAAATTCGCGCCGTTCATGACACGCCGCTGCTCGAGCTCGTGTTCCGCGCCGCAAGCGCGCATCGCCGCCATCACCACAGCGACGAAGTGCAGGTGTGCAAACTGGTCTCCATCAAAACCGGCGCCTGTCCCGAAGATTGCGCCTATTGCGCGCAATCCGCGCGTTACGAAACCGGCATTGAACCGCAACCGTTGATGGATAAGGACACGGTCGTCGCGATTGCGCGGCGGGCCAAAGCGAATGGCGTCAGCCGCGTCTGCCTGGGCGCCGCCTGGCGCGAGGTGCGCGACAACGCTCAATTCGACCGCGTCCTCCAAATGGTCAAGGAAGTCACCGCCCTGGGCGTCGAAGTGTGCTGTACCCTCGGGATGCTGACGGAATCACAGGCGAATCGTCTCGGCGAAGCCGGGCTTTATGCCTACAACCACAACCTCGACACTTCAGAGAGCCATTACCAGACGATTATCACGACGCGGACGTATCAGGATCGTTTGAACACGCTGCGAAATCTCCGCAAGACGAACATCACGGTTTGCTGCGGAGGGATCCTCGGCCTGGGCGAGAGCATCCAGGACCGGATTGATTTACTGCACACATTGGCGGCGATGCGGCCGCATCCGGAATCGGTTCCGATCAACATCCTTTCCAAAGTTCCCGGCACACCGCTCGCGAATCAGCCGGATGTGCCGTTCGACGAAACGTTGCGCATGATTGCCGCCGCGCGCATCGTGATGCCCAAGTCCGTCGTCCGTCTTTCCGCCGGTCGCGCCAGACTAAGCCTGGCCGAACAGGCCTTGTGCTTCCTCGCCGGGGCGAACTCGATTTTCTCCAGCGACACCAAAAGCATGTTGACCAGGGCCGTGCCGTCGCCCGATTACGATGCGGATCATGAAATGCTGGACTTGCTCGGCCTCAGGATGCGTCCTCCGTTCAAGGACCACACGCGGTCGGCGTAGTGGCACGGGCGTCTCGCCCGTGTGTTTTCGCGAAGTGTAAAACCATTGAATCGTTGAAATGTCGCGTTAACTTCTCGCCATGTCTCATTCCGCCCAACGACTTGGTAAAAACAGAGGCGCCTACCTGGGCGAAACCATCGACATCAATCAGGTCCTGCGCGATGACCTCGACGCGGCGCGTAAGTTTGGCTGGCAAATCGAGGAAATTCCGTTTTCTGACCAACTGGATTTGCTCGCGTTTCGTCGAGCGGAGCGCGCGCCGCGCAGACGACTCTACATTTCGACGGGCATCCACGGTGACGAACCGGCCGGGCCGCTCGCGGTTCGCCAGTTGTTGCAGGAGAATCATTGGCCCGATCACGCCGACATCTGGCTTTGCCCGTGCCTGAACCCGACCGGCTTTCCGCTCAACCGCCGCGAGAACGCCGATGGCGTGGACCTCAATCGCGACTACCGCGAAGCCAAAAGCGCCGAAATTCGCGCGCACATCGCCTGGCTGCAAAGGCAACCGGCCTTCGACCTGACGCTTTGCCTGCACGAAGATTGGGAATCGCACGGGTTCTACCTTTATGAAGTCAATCCCGACCATGAACCTTCGTTGGGCGAGAAAATGGTGCAGGCGGTGTCGAAGGTTTGTCCCATCGATCTTTCACCCGCAATCGAAGATCGTCCGGCGCAGGGCGGCGTTATCCGGCCCGACATTGATCCGACGAATCGTCCGCAATGGCCCGAGGCCTTCTACTTGGTCATGAACAAGACCCGGCACAGCTACACGCTGGAAGCGCCGTCGGATTTCCCTTTGCAGACGCGTGTGGCCGCCCTGCGGGCGGCCGTGCGAACGGTCCTGGATGAGATTGGATCGCGATGATCGCGATGACGACCAGGAGCAAAGTGCGCGGACTGACGTCCGCGGCTAGAAGGTTCTTGGAGAAGGCGCGCTACCTCGGTTTGCCCAGCTCGGATAGAAAGCGGACGAGGTCGCGAAACTCTGCCCGCGTCAGCGTATCAGCCAGACCGCCGGGCATGACCGATCCGTTCTGTTTCGTCTGTTTGATGGTTTCACGGCGAAGGCGGACCTCTTTGTTCTGCAGCACATCGCGCAACACCAATTCGCCCCTGGTCTCGCGAACCTGATAGCCCTGGAACTCTTCGCCATCTTTCGTTACGACCGACATGGACATATAACCTTCCTTGACTTCCTTTTGGGGATCGAGAATGGCGCCGATGATAAAATCCACAGGCTGCGCGGTGCCAAGCGCGCTGAGGTCGGGGCCGACGTTGCCGCCCTGGCCGTTCACGGAGTGGCAGGCCGTGCAACCCAGTTCCGCACGGCGGAAAATCTCCGCCCCGCGCCTGGCGTCGCCACGGGCGCGGACTTCAGTTGCGAATGCTGCGATTTCCGCGGAGGTCACTGTTTTGCCTTCGTTCTTGAAGCCGGCAGCTTCGGCGAGAATGCGGGCCAACTGATCGTTTCGCCGACCACCGGCGTTCATCAAGCGCAGTCCAGCCTCGGCGGCGAGCTTGGGAAGCGGTTTCTGAGCGAGTGCGGCCGCCAGTGCAGCGGCTCCGCCCTGACGATGGAGGAAGGAGGAAAAAACTTCGTTGAATGCAGCCTCATCGTTCAACCGGGCAAGGCTGCGGCTCGCGAACTTTGCCGCGCTTTCAAGATCAAAACTGCACAAAGCCGCGATTGCGGCGCTGCGGACGGAGACGGCTTCCTCCGGGGCTGCGAGAACTGTCAGGATAGCGTTGCTTCGTTCGCCT
>QHPA01000468.1 GCA_003218935.1 Verrucomicrobiota bacterium | reverse complement strand
TGTTCGAGCCTTCCCGCGGCGGGCGAGGCAATGACGTGACGGAGATCGAGCGCGGTCGGCATTCTTCGGCGCCGAACAACCAAAAGAGCGGCGGCTCAAATTACACGATGGCCGACGGCAGCGGGCGGTTCATCAAGTATCGCGGGCTGCTTTATCCCTTGAATCTCTGGGCGGTCACCGACTATTACCGGACCGATTACGCCTTCAGCAATTGATCCTTTAAGTTCAAGCAAGGACGCGCCCCAAGGCTGGCGCGTTTCAATCGCTTGGGTTGATTTCAATTGAATCCGTGATCGAGCTCGGATAAACTTCTGCCTTCACCAGTTATGAGAACTTTCCACAACAAACTGGACGCAGGGTCCGCGCCGGGCGATCTGTTGGCAGCGTTTACCTTGATCGAACTGTTGGTGGTCATCGCCATCATCGCCATTCTGGCCGGGTTGTTGTTGCCAGCTTTGGCCCGTTCCAAGGCCGAGGCGCTCAAAATCAAATGCATGAGCAACCAAAAACAGATCGGCATCGCTTACAAATTGTATGCCGACGATCACATTGACTTTTACCCCATCCACGACGGTTGGGCGTCTGTCGGAGGCAAGTATTGGACAAACGCGAACGTCTCGGGCAACGCAGCGGACTACGGCGGCCGCGTGCCAGAAACAAACCGCCCGTTGAACAGGTATATCGGCGCCGTCGAAGTGTTCCATTGCCCGGCGGACCATGGCGATGCATTAAACACGCAGGTCAAGACGTGTTGGGAGGGCTGGGGCAACAGCTACCTCGTCGAATGGTCCGCCGACGCGTTCCGCGTGGAAAAAGTGACCGGCGATTCCAAAGCGGCGCGCGGAACGCCGCAGGCAACTCCCAACAAGGAATCGCGCTTCGCCTTGCGACCGGTGACCAAAGTGATTCAGGGGGACTGGCCTTGGCACGCGAATCGGTCCTCCACGGACAAGCGAACGGTCTGGCACAATTACAAAGGCAAGCGCTACGAAGACATGCTGTTCGGCGACAGCCACGTCGAAAACTATCGTTTCCCAAAGGAAATGGACGGCTGGATTTTCACGCTCCCGGATATGGATTTCAAGTGGTGGTGAGGAAGCCCGTTTGAGTACCGTCATTCCCCGGCGCCGTCATCAATGCCGCAAAGAAATCTCCGCTGACCTCTCACTCACCTCCGGTCAGCTTCTGCGATTCGGAAGGAGAGAGCGAAAGGGTGAGGGTGCGCATTCGACCCTCGCTTCTCGATTCTGGCCGCCGCTCCAACGTGCCGCGTTTCTTTGGTGTCTTTCGCGTGTTTCACGGTTTGAACCGAATGGAAACCGCTACGGACGTTTTGAAGGACGGTCGTGCCAGACGAGGCCGAAAAAGACAAGGCAAACGATAATCACGAAGAGAAGTGTTGGCATGGCTGGATTCCTTTCCGCTGAAGCCGGATGACGCGACTTTGGTTCCGGGACGCTCTGCCTTGCGCCCGCCCCGGATGTCGCGGGCGCACTGGAAAAGTGGCGAAGTTAAATTCGTGTACGAGGACAAACAATCGCCTGGGATGGCGGCTGCCGACGGGTTTGTGGTAGTTGCTGTTCATAGAACTCGGTTCAGCAGGTCGAGCGAGCGTCCCGCGAGCCGGGTCAATTTCAGGGCTTGTCCCACCGAGCTTGGACTTATGAAACCGTTTCCGGGCTTTTTCACGAAAGAGCAGTTAGTTAGCTGACGGCGATGATCGAAGCCGGCTCAGAAACCGTCCGTCTGCCTCTCCATGGGATGGGAGGTGCGATTCCAATCGTTGAAGTCACCGATCAGATAAACCGATTGCGCCTCGGGGGCGGCGCAAAAGAAATTGATCGGGACGAGCGCGAGTTTGTTTTCGAGTTGGAGATTCATAATTGAATGAATCATTTCGCAACTTCATTTCCTTCCTTCTCGCGGCGTCCGGAGACGACGACCTTCGCCCCTTCCGGAGCGAAAGCGAGCGCCGTCGCCGAGCCGATGCCGCTTGTGCCGCGGGTGACGAGCGCAACTGTGTTGATTTCAATGGTCGTGTTCATTTTCAGTTTTCAATTGACGGTTCGGATTTGAGAGAAAATGCGTTGGCGGATGGAGCGCGTTTTGATGCATGAGGCGCAACTCCCGCATCAGTTGCGGCCCCAGCGGCATCATGATCATGAAATCCATGATGTGGGTAAACTGCACCGCCGCGAGCAGCAGCAGCAGCAGGGAGCGTTCAGACAGCGGCCTCATAAGAGCTGTTCGATCACCATTTGGATTTCGCGCCAGACAACGAAGCCTGTCGCGCATCGTTCTCCCAGCCCCCGCCGAGGGCTTTGATCAGTTGCACGGAAGTGATCAGGCGCTGTCCGGCGAGCTGGGCGTTGGCGCGCTCGGCCTGAAGCGCGTCGCGGCTGGCATCCACGACTTCGAGATAACTCACGATACCCGAGCGATAGCGGTCGGTGGCCAACTCGGCGGCGCGCCGCGCATTCGCCACCGCACGTTGTTGAGCCGCTGCCTGGTCAATCAGATGACGAATACCGGAAAGGCTGTTTTCCACTTCGCCGAAAGCGACAAGGACCTGCTGGCGATAGCGCGCCGCCGCTTCCTCTAAGGCAGCCTGTGAACGTTTGTAATTCGCCCGGTTGCGACCGCCCGCAAAGATCGGCAGCGAGAGGCCCGGACCAATCGACCAGGTGTGGCTGTCCCATTTGAACAGCGTGTCGATGTCGCCGCTGACATAGCCGCCCGAACCCGTGAGGGTCAGCACGGGGAAGAACGCGGCTTTGGCTACGCCGATGCGCGCGTTGGCCGACGCAAGCTGGCGCTCGGCTTCGGCGACATCCGGGCGGCGTTCCAACAGATCCGCCGGCAGACCGGCGGGAACCACCGGCGGCTGGGGATTCCATTTCGTGTCGGCATTGTCGAGCGCGGCGAGTTTGAAAACCGCCGGGTTCGCGCCCGCGAGTATGGCGATGGCATTCTCCAGTTCGTTTCGCCGTTGAGCCAGCGAGGCCGCTTCGGCTTCCGTGGTGGCCAACTCGGTCTCGGCGCGGGCAACGTCGAGTTCGCTGCCGATCCCGCCTTCGAAACGGCTGCGCACGAGTCGCACCTGCTCTTTGCGCAAATCCACCGTGCCCGTGACAGTGGCGATTTCCGCGTCCAGCGCGCGAAGAGCGAAATAGTTTTGCGCCACATCGGCCTGGAGCGTGAGCAGGACATTATAAAACGCGGCGAGCGATGCCTGAGCGTCCGCGCGGGCACTTTGAAAACTGCGGCGCACCCGACCCCAGAGGTCAACTTCGTAGCTCAGATCGAGCGGGGCGCGGAAGGTGTTCGCGGTCAAGTCGCCAAAGGCTGGAACCTGATTCGGAGAATAGCGTTGGCGGTTGAAACCGGGATCAAGATTCAGGCTGGGCAACAACTCACTGCGAGCCACGCGCGCGGTGGCGCGAGCCTGGTCCACGCGCGCTACGGCGGCTTTGAGTTCCTGATTGGCTCTCACCGCTTGCGCTTCCTGTTCGTTCAGACCGGCGTCGCCGAAGATTTCCCACCAGTTTCCTTTCGACACGTTGTCGAGCGGCCGGCCTTCTTTCCACGCACCCAGCTCAACGGCCTTGTAATTTGCGGGAACAGAATTCGTCGGTTGCCGGTAGTCGGGTCCGACGGTCAGCAAGCCGGCCCTGGCGGAGACGACGGTGAACAGCAACGCCGCCGCTGCGACACCCGCTGTTGCTCCGGCAGAACCAAGCGCTG
>QHPA01000467.1 GCA_003218935.1 Verrucomicrobiota bacterium | reverse complement strand
GTCGATCTCGCGGAGAATTCCTTTCTTGTTCACGAGCCACTGTGCAGGAACGCGATTGATACCGAAGCCTCTCTCGCAAACGCCCGCGTTAACGCTGCTTCGTCAATTTTCCCTTTGTCATCCCACTAGCTTTAGTGAACAATCCGAACTAAACCCCGAACGATAGGAACTTCATGAAAACTCTCTCCCCTCGACTGGTAAAGGTGGCCTGCGTGCCCATCGTATTCCTGGTTGGATTGGCGTTTTTCTCCGCCAGACTCGCCGGAGCCGACGATGGCGGCAAACTGCGCATCATCTGTTTCGGCGCGCATCCCGACGATTGCGAGCTTCAAGCTGGCGGTGTGGCGGCGATGTGGGCTGCGAAGGGACACAAGGTGAAGTTTGTTTCTGTCACGAACGGCGATATCGGCCACTGGCGGGAGGCTGGCGGCCCATTGGCGCTCCGGCGCAAAACTGAGGTCGAAGCCGCCGCCAAAATTCTCGGTATCACGACGGAGGTGTTGGACATCCATGATGGCGAGCTTTTGCCCACTGTGGAAAATCGCCGCACCCTCACGCGCCTCATCCGGGAATGGAAGGCCGACATCGTGATGGGTCCGCGCCCGAACGATTACCATCCCGATCATCGCTATACAGGCGTGCTGGTCCAGGACGCCGCCTACATGGTGACCGTTCCGTTTTTCTGCCCTGACGTTCCCGCGCTGAACAACAACCCGGTCTTCCTTTACTACCCCGACTCGTTTCAGAAACCGAACCCATTTCAGCCCGAAATCGCGGTTTCCATTGACGCAGTCTTACAAAAGAAACTCGACGCGCTCGGCGTGATCGTCTCGCAGTTCTACGAAGGCGGCGCCAACGGCTCCGCCGATTTGCTGCCTGCCGATCCGCAAAAGCAGAAGGAACGCCACCAGCAGGTCCGCGACGGCTTCGTCAGACGCAATCAATCAACCGCGGACCGCTTTCGCGCGAAGCTGGAGGAGTGGTACGGCAAGGACCGCGCCGGGAAGATCAAATACGCCGAAGCGTTTGAAATCTGTGAATACGGTCGGCGTCCGGACAAGGCGGAACTGGCTAAACTGTTTCCGTTTTTTGGGGAATAGCCTACCAAACTTTCTCGCATATGTGACAAAGTTTGGTAACGGGCCAGGATCCCTCTCCACAGTGCGCTGAAATCCCAAGGTTAGCCTGAATCACCAGCACCCGCCGCATCGAGTATCGCGTTGATGGATTCCAACGCATTCCCTTCAAGGCGGTTATTCACGTAAATGAACGCGTTGGTTCGCTGCCCGGACGACGTCGTTGTCCGGATCAATTCGGCCGCGGCCGCGCGTCCCTCAGGATAAGGCGCCTTGGCGCGGTTGTAAGGACTGAAAAGCTTGACCGCATCTTCGTATTTACGGCCCGGCTTGAGCAGAAACCTCGCGCCGAAGAACTCAGCGCACGTGCGGCTTTGCGGAATCGCGATTTGCTCACTCACCGACGGCATCTCGGCCCAACTGTTGTAGATGTGCGCCACGCCGTGTCGCGCCAGGACCGAAAAATACTCGTTGCGGAGGAAATCTCGGTTTCGGATTTCCACGCCGTACCGCCAGCCCGTTGGAATTTTCTCCAAAAACCGGTCGAGTGCCTCGACAAAATCCCGCCCGCGAGCAAAATCGCCCGGATTGAAACGCGAGAATTCAAAAAGGAGCAATCCAATGTTTGGCCTGAAGGGTTCGCAGGCGGCCGCAAACGCCGACGCAAAAAGCTCCGCATCCAAAAAGTTCGGATTGACTTTGCCCGCGCGAGGACCGAATCGCGGCAGGTTCGGGAAAGTTTGCACCGTGATTTCATCGGTCACCTTGAGTGAGAAAAGGAAATCGTCCGGCACATCCGCAACGAGCTTCTCCCAGAACCGCTCGTCTGGAAATTTGTAGTAGGCCGCATCAACTGACACTGTCTTGAACACTTCTGCATACTCTGCGAGACAAAGCCTCTCGAATCGCGATTCTGAAAACCTCCCGCGCCAGACATAGCGGGCGTCGTCGTAAAGCATGCCCCGCCAACCAGGGTATTTCCATGAAGAAGTGCCGATAAACACACCTTTCCCAGCCAGGTCGAAAACTGCCTCCTTCACTCGGTCGCAGTCAAAGCGCATGAACCCTAGTAGCACCGGTCTGTCGCGCCGAGAAACAGTCCAGAAACGATTGGCCCGTTCTGCCCATACGCCGAACGTCGTCGTCCGGCGGCAGATTCAGCAGCGTGGGATGCACAAAAAAACACAACCGCTACGTGCCTGGCTCAGGCTCTCGGCCCAGGAGTTGGTTCAGTTTTTCCCGATGCGACCGGCTCAAGGTCAGCCGCGTCCCGTTGCGCAGGATGACGGCATATTCCCCGTG
>QHPA01000185.1 GCA_003218935.1 Verrucomicrobiota bacterium | reverse complement strand
CTGGCGCGGGTTGAATGCAGGATCCAATAACGCGCGCAAGGAAGCATTTGCGCCAATGAAAACCGGCCTTTGGCCCGCAGTCAGCAGCGGCATATACGTGGGACGGGCCTCCCAATCGAAAAGTTTTCCCGGGGCGGTAATTTGAGAAACGCCCAAAAAATTCGCCAGGTTTGTCGCGAAATTATTGGTTGAAATGTGGGAGACCCGCTGTAACAGGAAATAGTCATTCGAGTAGTTTGTAGGAACGGTGTTCGTTGAAACGTATAGAAGCGTGCGCGTTTCGAATTGTTCCTTCACGTACATAGAATAAAAGCCATCCACTTTCGGCAATCCATCGAGCAAATTGCTGTCTGCGAACAGACCCAGCCGGGCGCCCAGATAGGTGTTGAAGGGATCAGAAAGCAGAGTCAAATGAAATCGCCAAACCGCGCTGAAGCTGGGCATGGCTCTTGATTCACCCAGTTTCGGCTTGGGCCTCAACTCCTGCAACGGTAGCAGCCCAGGCTCGTAAACTGTCCGCGCCACCGTCGGATTCTGGGGAGGGGCATGGGTTGCGACGTCCATCCAAATCAACACCAGCAATCCAAGGCCCAATACGACTTGCTTTCGCGAATCCCGGAGCCGGCTGATCCAGTAAAGCACTCCCAAAACCAACGACAAAAAAGCCGCCCGCTCCAAACCGTTTCGAGCCGTGATGACCCAGGGTTCCGAACCTGCCGGATATCTACGGGCCACCCAAAGAATGAGTAGAATTGAGGCGAGCATCGCCAGCCATAAAAGAGTCAAAAACCGCCAGCCTTTGGTTTTGTCTTCACCCGTCGCGCATAAGACCCCTCGCACACCACAGGCCGCGAGCAACGGAACCGCAAAAGTGGTCAACATTACGAATTTAACCGGGTAACGCATTAACCCAATCTGGGGAAGAACTCGGCGCAAGAATCCGTACAAATATCCGGCGTCACCCAAGGCCAAAATCAAGCTCAGGCCGGCGGTTCCGCCCAGCAACCCAATCTTCCATTCACGCAGCCGGCCCACGGCAAACAACGCCAGCGCCAGCACGCCGATGCCCAGGTAATACGAGGAGGTCAGCGACTGACTGTATTGCATGTACGGCCCCGCGGGTGTTTTGAAACAGGAAAACAGTGGCACCAGAAGATTGGCCCAGCCCGTAGGAGGCATGGACCACTCACCTGTGCTGTAATTGGTGTTGCGTTGAGAATGCACCAGGAATTCAAAGAAGGGAAATAGTTGAGCGGCGGACAAGCCGCTGATCATCAGAACAACGGACAGAAACCACTTAAGCGACATCCAACGCGCCAATTTTCCAAAGAAACAGTGGCCAACCCACAAACCTCCTGCAATCAGCCATGTTGTTAAAGCCACCTCCGGAGGCCCTGCTAACATTTGCAAAGTTCCCGTGACCACGGCTGTAATCACAAACCGACCTCCACGGTGCCAGGCACGTTCCGCCGTTAACACTACCCACGGCATCCATCCGAGCGACACCACAGAATGGGGCCAGATCAGCGAATTCAGACTGAACCCATTGAAGGCGAACGCCAGGCCCGCTACCGAGGCCGCCAGCCGGTTTCCGGTCCAACGATGGGCCAAAAAGTACATCCCCAAACCCGCCACGATCAGATGGGCGAGACAAAAAACGCCCAAGGACCACGAAAGCGGAGACAAGACGTAGAAAAACGAGAATGGATAAAGAGCTAAGGTGCTCCACTGCGCGAGGAAAGGAACGCCGCAGTCGTTGAGCGGATTCCACAGCGGCACTTCGCCACGCCAAAAACTTTCGCGGTGATAAAACGCCACCGGGTAACCGTAGAGGCCGTAATCTCGAAAGACAAAAGTGCGCGTTCCCAGGATAACGTCCGGGAAGAAAATAAAGATGAGGATTGCCAGCAAGGCCGCAAAACGGCCCGGCGTGAACCATGCGTCTGCGGGTTCGGCATGAGAAAGTGACCTGAAAATGGAAAGGCCTTTAGGGGGCATGCGTTCCAAAGCGTTCACTTAAAGACACGGTGGGTTTGTCTTTCCAACCACTCATGCGTTTTGTTCTTTAGCGCGATGGCGTGACCTAAACCAGAAAATTCTCCTTGCTTCTCGCGTGGTTGAGACTCGCCAAAGAGTCTCTTTGCAGGTAGCAACAAGCTGCATGACGGACCGCCGATTATTTTACGACCGCCGCGCGTCTTTTCGTGTCAGAGAGAGTCAGCGTTATTATCACCAGTTGTTGAAGCGCCACTTCGGCTTCCTGGTTCCGACCGGTGTGCGCGTCCTGGAGACCGGTTGCGGACTGGGCGATCTTCTGGCGGCTGTCCGGCCGGCAAGCGGCGTCGGCGTCGACTTCAGCGAGACGATCATCAACCTGGCGCGCCAGCGTCACCCGGAATTGGAGTTTCACGTCGCCGATGTGCTGGAGTTTTCCAACGACGAAAAGTTTGATTACATCTTATCGTCCGACCTGGTCAATGATTTGTCCGACGTGCAAGCGTTCTTAACGCATCTGCATCACTTCGCGCACCCGCGCAGCCGACTGGTCATCAATTTCTTCAATAACCTTTGGCGGCCCGTGCTGGCCGTCGCGGAGGCCATCGGCGCCAAGGCGCTTACGCCGCCGCAAAACTGGCTTTCGACCGAGGACATGAAAAACCTACTGCACCTGGCCGGCTGGGAGGTGATCAAGGCCGATCCGCGCATTCTATGGCCGGTACGAACCCCGTTGTTGGAGCGGTTGTTGAATCGCTGGTTCGCGCCACTGCTGCGGCCGTTTTGCTTGACGGTTTTCCTCGTGGCGCGAACGCGTCCACAGCCGGCGCGCGACGCTCAATACCGTTGCACCGTGGTCATCCCTGCGCGCAGCGAGGCAGGCAACGTCGAAGCCGCCGTTCAGCGGACTCCGGAAATGGGAACGGGCACCGAAATCATCTTCATTGAAGGCGGTTCGACGGACAACACGTGGGAGGAGATTCAACGGGTCAAAGCGAAATATCCGCACTGCGACATCAAAATCATGAAGCAGCAGGGCAAAGGCAAAGGCGGCGCGGTGCAGGAGGGCTTCGCCGCGGCCACGGGCGACGTGCTGTTCATCCTCGACGCTGATCTGACGATGCCGCCCGAACAGTTGCCAAAGTTTTATGAAGTCCTCCGGTCAGGCACGGCAGAGTTCGTCAATGGCGTTCGGCTGGTTTATCCCATGGAAGACCAAGCCATGCGGTTTCTAAACATGGTGGCCAACAAGTTTTTCGGCCTCGCCTTTAGCTGGTTGCTGGGGCAGTCGGTCAAAGACACCCTTTGCGGAACTAAGGTTCTGTTCCGTGCCGATTACGATGCCATCGCCCGCAATCGTTCTTACTTCGGCGACTTCGATCCTTTCGGCGATTTCGACCTGCTTTTCGGCGCGGCCAAGCTCAACTTGCGCATCGTTGACCTGCCAATTCGCTATCAGGCCCGGACTTACGGAGAAACGAACATCCAACGCTGGCGTCACGGCTGCCTGCTCTTGCGGATGGTGATATTCGCCGCCCGCCGCTTAACATTCGTTCCCTGAAACCCCACTGAAATGCGTGGTTCACGGGTGAAGAAACACGAAGTCAGCGTATCGTCTGCCCTGGCACAGAGACATCGCCCGAGAAGCCAGCAGCGGCGCCGAGATGCGTCCGCGCTGCCAGCGATGGATCGAGTAGCCCTCGTTTGTCAGCAGGCGCAGCAGTTTTTCGGCATCGGAATTCATTCTCCGCAGCGCCTCGTCATCAATTTCCAGGAACAACGCAGGATGAAACCGTTCGATGGTCTTGCGCCCGCCCCGCAGGACGCGTTCTTCCGCCCCTTGAACGTCTATCTTTATGAGCGAAACGGGTGGCCATTGACGCTCCTCCAGAAGCGTGTCCAGCGAGACCGCTCTCACGGGAATTCCTTGCTCTGAAATCTTGTGGTCGGCGGGGTGAGAGGGATTGATTTCCAGCTTCAACGTCCCATTCGTCTCGGCCGCGACGGCTTGAATCGTTTCCACCACGGCAGTCAGCATGTGCCGGGCGATCGTTCGGTTGAGCCTGGCAAAATTGGTCTCCTCCGGTTCCACGGCGATCACATGTCCTCCCCCGCTGACCCAACGGCCGAAATGCCGGGTGAAAAAACCGATGTTGGCGCCGACGTCGATCACCGTCGTTCCCGGTTTGATCAGCGAACGAAGAACACCGATATCACCGACCTCGAAGAGAATCTTGTACTTTTCGTAACACCACTCAAACAAGGAGCGACCCCACGTCGTGGAGGTGACACCCGAGGCCAACGCGGTCTTGTAAAGACGCAGGAGCAAAGATTGAAAACCGCTTTTCAAGGATGACATGACTTCAAAAACACCGTGTTGCCGGATCCTCGATCAAACCAAAACGCACTGCCGGCCGCATTTCCGCCTGGCCCTGCGCGCGGTCAGGCGCGCCCGGGTTTTTGTCCGCGGAGAATTAGAGAACCGCTGATTTGGCGGAGGCCCGGAATTCGTTCCAGAAAAAGGCCGAACCGCTCGACGGCTTTTAGCCAGCGTCGTGGAGTCAGGGGATGCAGAAAATCAAACGGACGCACGGAGATCCGCTCAAATCCAGCCTGGCCCAGGAGCCGCCCTATTTCCCACCGGAAAAACGCCGTCTCGTCCGGGCTGTCACCCATTCTCCGTTTAATAAACCCGACGTTCTTTTGCACCGCGATTTGCGGATTGAGCATGTTGGGTTCCGAAAAGACACACCAGCCGCCGGGTTGCAGAACGCGGCAAACCTCGCGCAAGGCCTGGCTCGCGTTGACGTGGTGCAGGATCGAACAACCATACACGGTGTCGAAACAGTCGTTCGGCAATTTCAGTTGCATTGCGTCCTGAAGTTCAAAAACAACATTCGCAGTTGAACACTCTTCCCGCACCCGCTGCTCAGCACGGCGGAGCAGCTCCGGTGATAGATCCGTCGCGCGCAGTTCCTTTGTGAGCGGCGCAACGCGTCGCGTGAATTCGCCGGTACCACAACCGATTTCCAAAACCTTCGACTGGGAGCCCATCCGTCCCAATTCGCGAAACAATGCTGCCCGCCGCGCCGCGCGCAACTGGCCTGCTGGCGTTTGCCAGCCCCAAACCTCGTCGGCCTTCGCCTCCCACTGCCTCCAATGGGCCAGCTCGCGCTCCTGACAGGTCTTTTCTTTCATCAGTCGTTCCAGATTTCCAATTGCGAACCGATGGTAAAGGGGTGTTGGCGGGCTTTGAAGAAATAAAACGAGACGACACATCGCGTGTAGAATCACACTCCTTCAGTTAATTTTGTCCGGAGATTTATGCAGTTTTCACACGGGATCACCACCTTGCGTTTTGAGCTCGTGCAGGTTAACCATTGCGCCGTGTCAACCGGCGATTTCTCTGACGCTGCGCTCGTGCTGGTCGGCCATGGCTCGACGCTGAATGCCGATTCGGCTGCGCCGACCTATCAGCACGCGGATGAACTGCGTCGCCGCAGGATTTTCGCGCAAGTGCTCGAATGTTTCTGGAAATTGGAGCCCTCGATCTGCGGCGTGTTGCGCGGCGTGTTCGCCCCGCGAGTGTTCGTGGTGCCATTGTTCATCAGCGAAGGTTACTTCACCGCAGAAGTCATCCCCCGTGAACTCGGCCTGCACAGGAACGACCAGCCCGATTTTCCCCGCGCGCAACGGCGCGGTACGCAGACGATTTATTACTGCGGTCCCGTCGGCACGCACGACAGCATGACGAATGTGCTGCTCGCGCGCGCGAGAGAAATCGTCGATAAATATCCGGTCCCGCGCGCGCCGAAACCGAATCAGACCGCACTGTTCATCGCCGGCCACGGCACGGGCAGCAACGAAAACTCCCGTCAAGCCATCGAGCGCCAGGTCGAACTCATCGGCGCGCAGAATCTTTACGCCGAGGTCCACGCGGTTTTCATGGAAGAAGAACCTCGCATCGGGGATTGCTACCGCCTGGCGCGCGCTCAAAACATTGTCCTGGTTCCCTTCTTCATCAGCGACGGGCTGCATTCCTACGAGGACATTCCGGTGATGCTCGGCGAGCCGCAAGAAAAGGTGCAGAGCCGGCACAAAAGCGGCCGGCCCACCTGGCGCAATCCGACTGAAAAAAAAGGAAAACTTGTGTGGTACACCTCCGCTGTCGGCAGTGAGCCGCACATTGCGGACGTGATCCTGGAGCGCGTGCGCGAGGCACACCGAGCAGGCACAGCGAAAAAAGGCGACGGGTGATGGATCTCTCGCCCGAGGGCGGAACAAGGATTTGACTTTGCCTGGATTAACCGGCTTCCTGGAGCTAATGGAGCGGACGGGAACGCATTTTGTGTGAACCTTCCGCGGCCCTTATCGACTTAAAGAAAAGAACAGATTATGCGCCACGTTTTTGCCATCAGCCTTGGTTTGCTTTTGATTCAAGGACTATCCGCCGAGCCGGAGTTGAAAGGTTCGCCCGCCGAACTTGCCACTTACCTCGCGAGCCTGCCAAAAACGGTCAGCGTAACGGGCGAATCCGAAGTGAAAGTGCAGGCCGACCGCGCCGTCATCAACCTCAAGGTCACAACCGAAAACAAATCGTTGCAGGAGGCCCTTCGAGTGAATCAGGAAATCAGGAACAAAATGTTGAACTCGCTGAAAGAGCGCGATATTTCGGCAGACCGAATTCAGGCGTCGAAATTCTCTTCCACGCCGAAATACGGGATGTTCAGCGACAAGGCCAAAAGCTACCGGGTGGAAAACATCATCAAAGTCACCGTGGGCGATGAGAAGCAGTTTCAAGCAACGGCGCATCTCGTCGACGCCGAGACTGAGGTTCAATATCTCGGTATCGACTTCGAGCACTCCGACAAAGAGGCATTGAAGAAGAAAGCGATCGCTCAAGCATTGGACAATGCTATCGAGCGGACGAAAGTATACGAAGAGAGGCTCAAGGTGCGGCTGACTCCAAAAAACTTTTCCGAGGCTGCAGCTCTGTCTCAAGGCGCCCCGCCGGCAATGCCGCGCGTCGAGTCCGTTGGTTTTTCTTCGAAGCCTAAGGCCCCAACTCCGATACTCGGCAGGGACAATTCCTACGCGGTTACGGATGAGAGCGGTTCCTTGTTTGGAGAACTGTTTTTCACTGCGCGTGTGGCCGTTGAATATACTCTGGAATCGAAGTAGCCCGTTTGCCCCGTTCACTTGACTGGCCGTCCCGTTGATTTTATCCATCGTTCATCCAGCCTGTCCTTTCCGCCCGTAGCCTATTGCTTATTGCCTATTATCTGCCAGCCCGCTTTAATCGAGCCGTGCATTTCCACAAAATCACGCTCGCCGGCGTCGGTTTGCTGGGCGGCTCGCTGGGGCTGGCCATCAAACAGCACGGCCTCGCGAAAAAAGTGGATGGCTTCGTTCGCCGCAGCGCCAGCATCGCCGAATGCGACCAGCTGGGCGTCGTGGACCATGCCACCCCCGATCCTCTCCGCGCCGTGGAGAACGCCGACCTCCTCGTGCTATGCACCCCTCTGGCCCGGATGCGGGAAGTCCTGCAAAAGATGCTGCCTGCGCTCAAACGCGGCGCAATCGTTACGGATGTCGGCAGCGTCAAGGAAAACGTCGTCCAGGAACTGGAGCAGCTGGTAGCCGAAGCCGGCGGACATTTCGTCGGAAGTCACCCGATGGCTGGCACAGAGAAGATGGGTGTGAGCGCCGCGCGGGCCGATTTGTTCGTCAATGCTGTCTGCGTGATCACGCCAACACCGCGGTCGTCTCCGGACGCGATCGCGCGCATCGAACAGTTTTGGCGAGCTGTCGGCGGTTGCCCGCTGAGGATGACACCGGAAGTGCATGACGATCTGGTAAGCCGCTCGAGTCACTTGCCCCATGTTGTGGCCGCCGAGCTGGCCAACTACGTCCTCAGCCCGGCGCATCCGAAGGAGCAGGCGATACTGTGCGCCAATGGTTTCCGCGACACCACGCGCATCGCGTCGGGTTCGCCGGAGATGTGGCGCGACATCGCGCTGGCAAACCGCAGCAATCTCACGCGCGTCCTCGGCGTGTTCATTGAGGACTTGCAGGAATTCAGGCTCGCGCTCGAAAAGGCCGACAGCAAAGCCGTCGAGGAATTTTTTGAAAAAGCCAAGCAACGGCGCGATGCCTGGAGTGGCCAAAACGTCTCGCCGTCGCCCGAATGAAAAGCGCCAAATTCCAAGGGCCAAGTTCCAAAGAACCTTCAAATCCCAGGCTTCAAAAGGCCGGACTACCTTCAACTCTCCGGCACAGCCGGTGTAACGCGCCTGGGGTTTGGGATTTCGAGCTTGGCGTTTATTTGGAGGTTGGACCTTGGAGCTTGGAATTTTAAACCATGCCACTGCCCGATCTCATCGAAATCCTCCCGCTGAAGAAACCGGTGCCGGCCGAAATCACGGTGCCGGGCTCCAAGAGCATCACCAATCGCGCGTTGATCCTCGCCGCGCTGGCCGAGGGCGAGACGACCTGTTTTGAAGTAGAGGTTGCCGAAGATCCCCAGGAGTTTTGCAACCGCACGATCATTGTACGGGGCCTGGGCGGCAAAATTCCCCGCGGCGGAACACTGGAATCGCCGTTGGAAATTTTTGTTGGCAACGCCGGCACCGCGGCACGGTTTTTGACGGCCCTGGTCTGCCTGGGCAACGGGATTTACCGTGTCCAGGGCGTGAAGCGGATGCATCAACGACCCCAGGAGGCCTTGTTCGACGCCCTGCGCGAACTGGGTTACTGCATTGACTCCGTGAACGACAAGTTGCCAGCGACAGTCCACGGCACCGGCCCGCGGGAAGGGACTTGCTGCGTCAGCATCGCCGAAAGCTCACAGTTCGCCTCGGCGCTGCTGCTTTGCGCAAAGGTCGGGAGCTGGCATGTGAACGTCGTCGGGGAAAACGCGGAGGAATCGCCTTACGTGGCGATGACGACGCAGCTCATTGAGAAGTTTCCGAAGGGCGGCGGCGAATTTCAGATCGAACCGGATGCGTCGAGCGGGAGTTATTTTGTTGGCGCGGGTTGGCTGTTATCGCTCGGCGATGCCACGCAATCTTCGGTTTGCGTGACCTCTTGGCCAACCTCAGGCTGGCAGATTGACGCAGTTTTTTCAAAAACGCGTGTCGCTTTTGTTCAAAGAATTTCGCGTCGAAACGATCTTGGAGACAGCATTATGACGGCGATTGCTCTTGCACCATTTGAGGAAGGGGCCGGACCGCAGGTTTTCGTAGACCTGGAGAGGTTAAGACTGCAGGAGTGTGATCGGGTGGAAGCCATCCGAACCGAACTCACCAGATGCGGCGCGAAAGTCGTCGAGGAAGACGACACGCTCGAAGTGTTCCCCTCAAGACTTCACGGCGCTGAAATCGAGACCTACAATGACCATCGCATGGCGATGTGCTTTGCGATTCTGGGATTGAAAGTGTCCGGCATAAAAATCAAAAATCCCGCCTGCGTGAAAAAATCCTTTCCAAACTTTTTCCAGAAACTGGCCGCGCCACCGCCGCACGGCCTGGGCGCGACCATACTCGATGCCAGGACGGCACGCGCCTTGTCGCACGACGAATTGTTTGCCGAATAGGCGTTACCTCAGTGAAGCGTTAAATCGTTACAACGGGTTGCCGACCCATGTATCGTTCACGATTTAACGTTTCAACGAATGAATGAACCGACCGTCATTGCCATCGACGGCACGAGCGCCAGCGGCAAGAGCACGAATGCAAAGCTCGTCGCCCAGGCGCTCGGCTACGTTTACGTCGATACCGGCGCGATGTACCGGACGCTGGCCTGGTATTGCCTGCAGAAAAAGGCGGATGTGCACGACGCCAAAGCCGTGACGGCGCTGCTGCGCAAATGGAAGACCAGGTTGGAGTGCGTCGATGGCCGGGCGCGGTTGCTGGTGGATGGCTACCATCCGGAAAGGGAAATCCGCACGGCCGAGGTCAGCGCCGCCGTGCCACACGTCGCCGCGATTCAGAAAGTCCGTCAATGGATGGTCAAACGCCAGCGCGAGTGCGTCCAGTTCGGCAACCTCGTGATGGAAGGCCGCGACATCGGGAGCAACGTTTTCCCGGAGACCGAGTTCAAGTTCTACCTGGATGCCTCCCTGGAGGAACGGACAAAACGCCGCGCCGCCGAAGGGATTCAGGAGAACCTGGCGGCGCGCGACCGGCGCGACAGCCAGCGCGCGACGGCGCCGCTGATGATCCCGCTCGGCGCGATGGTCATCAACAATTCCCGGATGACTTCAGAACAGACGAGCGGACTCATCATCAGCGAAGTCAGAAAACGGCTGGCGGGAAGGAAATGAAACTCATCTACCGCCTGGGCTGGCTTCTGTTTCGATTCATCTTCGCGTTTTACTTCCGCTGGCGGGTTTATCACCCTGAGCGCTTCCCGCTCACCGGACCGGTCATTCTCGCTTCCAACCATGCCAGTTTCATCGACCCGCCGCTCGTGGGCGCCGGCGTGAAACGGGAAATCAACTATCTCGCGCGCAAATCGCTGTTTCGCCTTCCGGTGGCTGGCGCGGTTTTGCGAGCGGTGAACGCCGTGCCGGTGGACCGCGAGGGCGGCGGTGCGGCGGGACTGAAAGCGATTCTCGACCGCCTGCTTGCCGGCGGCGGAATCATTTTGTTCCCCGAGGGCACTCGCACGCGCGATGGGAAATTGCAACCGGCCCGTTCGGGCATCGGTTTGACAGTCATTAAATCGAACGCGCCCGTGGTGCCCGTGCGTGTTTTTGGGACCTTTGAAGCCTACGGACGTCATTTGAAATTTCCACGACCGCTTCCTGTCTCCGTGAAATACGGCCAACCGATGCTTTTTGAAAAGCTCCGCGCTGAAGCCAAAACCTGTTCCAAACCACGGCTCAAGGAAATTCACCGGCAGATTGCAGGTGAAATCATGGAAGCCATTGCGAAGCTGGAGCCGGGTGCGGATTCGGTTCAGCGTGATTCGTGATTGCCGGAAGTTGAGCCCGATGGCTTTCGTTTCCTGCCGGCCATCACGTGCCACCGGCCTTGCCCACCGCTTCTTTCAATGAAGTGAAACCGGACGCCTCCAACCGCTGTCGCAAGCCGGTGACAATTTCCTTCGTCACGCGCGGCCCTTCGTAAACCAGACCTGTGTAAATCTGCACGAGCGATGCTCCGGCAGTGATTTTCTCCCAGGCGTCGTCGGCATTGAAGATGCCTCCCACGCCGATGATCGGCAGCGCCCCTTTGGCCTGGTGGTAAAGATGGCGAATGATTTCCGTGCTGCGCGCGCGCAACGGCCGGCCGCTCAATCCGCCCGCTTCAGCGTAGATTTGTCTGAGGCCGGGGTCGCTCGTTGCGGGCCGCGTCATGGTCGTGTTCGTTGCCACGATGCCGGCGATCCGGCGCGGCCCGACCAGTTCTCCAATTTCATCGAGCGCTTCGAAGGAAAGGTCGGGAGCGACTTTGACGAGGATTGGCTTCGTCAATTGCGGAGCGCGGATGGCAGAGTGCGGAATGTTCGGCGCTCGATTCTCGACGCTCGACGCCCGACCCATGGTCTCGTTGATCTCCTGCAACGCAGCCAGAATTTCATCGAGCGCGGCCTTGTCCTGGAGTTGGCGCAGATTCGGGGTGTTTGGCGAACTGACGTTGACGACGAAGAAGTCCCCGTGTGGCCAAAGGGCGCGAAAGGAGCCGGCGTAATCCTCCGCCGCTCTATCCAGCGGCGTGATCTTCGATTTGCCAAGATTGATGCCGACGGGGTGCTTCGGCCAAAAGCCCAGCGAGCGCCATTCGGTGAGTTTGGCGGCGATAGCTACCGCGCCGGGGTTGTTGAAACCCATGCGATTGATCAGCGCTTCGTCAGAGACAGCGCGGAACATGCGCGGCGCGGGATTCCCCGGTTGCGGATGCCACGTTACGCCGCCCAGTTCAACGAAGCCGAACCCCAACGCCTCCCAAACGGGCACCGCCGCTGCGTATTTGTCCATGCCCGCCGCCAGTCCGACCGGGTTGGGGAATTTCAAACCGAACAGTTCGCTCCCGCAGTCGCGGGACGCGCGGTAAAACGAAGCGAGCGCGTCGCAAAGCACTTCATGACGACTCGCCCGGCCCAATGCCTTCAACGTGCAATTGTGAATCTCCTCGGAATCCAGCGAGAACAGAACGGGTCGGACAACATTCCGATAGAACCAACTCATGGCGGCAAAATGTCGAGAGTCGAGCGCCGGGTGTCGAGCGCGGAATTTGCGCGAAGCCGCAGTCGTCAGACCGCCGAACCGGCGAATCATTTATTTTACTCCGGTCGGTGGCGCGCCGCTCTGTTCGATGTTTGTCAGCGCCTCTTTCACCGTCGCGCGTACCGACTCATCGTTGTCCTTCAACCTCTCCCTCAGCGCCGGTACAGCTGCCTTCGCCGCGGCGCCCATGTTGCCGAGGACTTTCGCCGCCCCACCCCGAACCTGCTCGTCCTCGTCCGTCAGCGTTTCAATCAGCGTGGGTATCGACGACGCGGCGACTGGCGCGACTTTCGCCAGCGCTTGCAGTGATTTCAGACGCACCTTCGCATCGCTGTCCCTGAGCGCGCGGGTAAACGCGGCGACTGATTCGCGCGGAAAGGCCGAGGTATTACCGAGCGCTTCCACCGCATTTTCCCGCACGACAACCTGTTCGTCTTCCACCGCTTCAATCAACACTGGCGCGGCGCTCCGAGCTTGTGGCCCCATGCCGCCAAGCACTTGGGCAGCCAGGGCGCGTGTGCGGACGTTGGTGCCTTTCAGCGCTTCAACCAGCGCCGGCAAGGCTGGCCGGCCGATACGGCCCAGAGCATACGTGGCTTGCGCCGGAATGTTCACGTAACTGTCGGTAAATCGCTGGATCAAAGCAGGGGCAGCTTCCGATGCGTGTGGTCCAATCGTGCTTAAAGCATAACAGGCCATCGAACGCACGTAACCGTCTCTGTCGTTCAACGCGCCAATCAGAGAGGGCACGGCAGGCTCGCCGACGTTTCCAAGCGCGGTGGCGGCTTGCGCAGCGATTTGCCGTTCCGGATCGTGCAGCGCCTTGAGCAAAGGCGGCACGGGCGCATTGGTGCCGATTCGGAGCGAGCAACAGAAACGGCCTTTTAAGAATCGGGTCGCGCCGTTCCAGCGTCTTGAGCAAACTGGGAATGCCGTTCGTTCCCATCGCCCGCAATGCCGCGGTGGCGTTACTGCGCACGTTCGGGTCCGGACTGTTCATATCACGCGCCCATGCCGTGACGGTTTTACCCCGGTAAACCGGTTCCGGCGGAGCCCGCCATCTGAACAAGGCGAAAGCGATTGCGACGCCGAGAGCGATCGCCGACAGAATGAACCGGCGTCTCTTCAGAAGGCCCTCACCAGACTTCCACGGGCCCTTTGGGCACCGGAATTTGTCCGCGTTGTGTCACGCCGGGTTCCTCCATGAACGACGCGACCATCGGCGGCGGCCGATAGTGCGGCCTGAGTTCGCCGTTTTCGTCGAGGAACTGTTTCCGCCAGTCGAGATAGTCGCCGAGGATTTTATGGAACTCCGCTTTCGACGAAATAGTCACCATGCGTTTGTTGAAAATGTTCGCCGGGCCGAATCGTTTGGCATACCAGGGCGCGACTTTGCGGAACATGCGGCAACCGTGCTCCTCGCCGAACATTTCAACCATCAGGTCGAGATGCCGGCACATGACACGCACACGTTCCTCGAAGGCCGGTTCCGGCGGCAGTTCGCCCGTGCGCAGGTACTGCAGCGTGTGCAGAAAAATCCACGGATTGTAAAATGCGCCGCGACCAATGCTCACGCCGGGGCAGCCGGTTTCCGCGATCATTTTCTTCGCCGCTTCCGGCGTGGTCACGTCGCCGTTGCCGATGACGGGAATGTTTGTCACCGCCCGCGCCACGGCGCGGATGCCAGCCAGGTTCACCGCGCCGCTGAAACCCTGCTCGCGCGTCCGGCCGTGCACGAAAATCGCCCCCACACCCACGTCCTCGAGCGCGCGGGCCAGGTCGGGCGCGGTGATGTTCTGGTCGTCCCAGCCGAGCCGCATTTTTGCGGTGATGGGAATTTTGACGGCGTCCACCATGCCTTTGACCAGCTTCGCCGTCTTGCCGAGTTCGGACATCATCGCCGAACCGCCCCCGACGCGGCAGACCTTGCGCACCGGGCAGCCCATGTTGATGTCCACCGACGAAATGCCGGTGGATTCGAGATAAACCGCCGCGTCACGCATTTCGATGAGCTTGAGCGCCTTGGGATTTTTTTCGAGCAGCGAGCGCGCGTTGACCAGGTCCGTGGTCGCGAGGTCCAGCCCGCCGATCTCGCGCAAAGTGAGGCGGAACGGCAGGTTGGTGTAACCCGCCAGCGGCGAGAGAAACAGATTTGACTTCAGTTCAAGCGAACCGATACGCATGGATGAACTATAATCAAACAAACTCGCGAGAGCGAGCGCCTTCGCGAACTGTCGGAAGAGGCAGGGCGGTCTGTCCCCAGCGCGGCGCGGGTACGGCGCGATGAGACATCGCGCCCTGCCGCCACACATCGCCGAAAACCCTCGGCCTGGCGACAAAAGAAGAAGCTAAATCTCAAACACCGTGATTTCCGGCCGGCAATTGAACCGCACATTCAGGTGGAAGTAGCCGATGCCGGCGTTGACGTAGAGCGGACCGGCCGGCGTTTGAAACAGACCCAGATCATACTGGTTTACGCCAAACGGAAGCATTAACGGTCCGTAAAACGGAATCCTTACCTGCCCGCCGTGCGAATGACCCGCCAGAATCATATCGAATTCCTGTCCTGCCAATTTTTCGACCCAGGCTGGGTAGTGGATGAGCATGATGTTTTTCATCCCCGCACGAAGCCTGACGTTTGGCGCTTTCATGCAAGTGGCGCCGATGATGTTGATCTTGCCATCCGTTGTTACGATTTCTTCATCGAGCAGCCAGGCGCCGCCGGTCGCAGAAAAACATTTTGCGATCACACCGAAATCGGCGTGCGACCAGTAATCATGATTGCCGGGGATGCCATACACGGGCGATTTGATTGCCTGAATCAACTCCAGCGCTTCAGACAGGAACCTCGTGTCTTCAACGATGTCCCCGGTGAAACAGACGAATTCGGGCGAGAGTTTGTTGATCTTGTCCACGACGGATCGCAAATAGGCGCGGTCGCCCTTGTGATGCACGTCGGTGAACTGAACGAGACGGTGGGTGGCTTTGCCCCAGCCGGGGCGCACGGTGCGGACCTTGACCCATTCCGGTTCGACTGCAAACGCGTCGGCGAGGGCGAGCAGAGGTGTCGCCCAGAGGGTACGGCGCAGGAAACGACGGCGATTCATTTTGGTCGGCTTCCTGTCCGTTGCTGGCATAAAATCAAAAACTGAATTGCAGTCCGCCCCATGCTGGTTCATACACTTAGACCATGTTAGCCAAGGTTTGTGCCGCGGCCGTCAACGGCATTGAGGCTTATCCCGTCGAGGTGGAAGTCAACGCGGGCTGGGGCGACACGCTCGTGGTCATCGTCGGTCTGCCCGACGCCGCCGTGAAGGAGTCCCGCGACCGCGTCAGCACCGCGCTTACCAATTCCGGTTACAAATTTCCGATGGGCCGCACGACGATCAACCTGGCGCCGGCCGACGTGAAAAAAGAGGGGCCGAGCTTCGATTTACCCATCGCCGTGGGAATGCTGGCCGCGAGCGAGCAGTTCATTTCCGACCAGTTGGAAAATTTTGTGATCGTCGGTGAACTCGCTTTGACCGGTGCGGTGCGACCGGTGAAGGGCGTTTTGCCAATCGCGATCCGGGCCCAGGCCGAGGACAAGGTCGGCGTGCTCGTGCCTAAAGATAACGCGCCGGAAGCCGCCGTGGTGAAGGGCTTGCAGGTCGTCCCCATTCAAAATCTGCGCGAAGCCGTCGGGTTCCTCGAGGGGGAGGTTAAAATTCCGCCGACGCGAGTGAACATCACAACAATTTTCGAACATCCACCCGAAGACGAACTCGATTTCGCCGATGTGAAAGGACAGGAGTCCGTGAAGCGCGCGCTGGAGATCGCCGCGGCGGGCGGCCACAACGCGCTGCTGATCGGCCCGCCGGGCACGGGCAAATCCATGCTGGCAAAACGGCTCCCGACCATCCTGCCGCCGCTGACTTTGGAAGAAGCGCTGGAAACGACCAAGATCCACAGCATCGTCGGTCTCCTCGCGCCGGGCCAGGCGCTCGTCACGCAACGTCCTTTTCGCTCGCCGCATCACACGGTCAGCGACGCCGGTCTGTTGGGCGGCAATATCAATCCGACGCCGGGGGAAATCTCACTCGCGCATCACGGCGTGCTGTTCCTGGACGAACTGCCGGAGTTCAAACGCAACGTGTTGGAGACGCTGCGCCAGCCGGTTGAGGAAGGCCGGGTCACGATTTCGCGCGCCGCCGGCTCGATGACCTTTCCGTCGCAATTCATGCTTGTGGCGGCGATGAACCCGACAGGTTTCGTTGCCTTTTTGTGAGTTCTTCAGAAGAAGGCATGTAGCAGAGGGTTATATCAATCTCGTCGCCTGAGACGACAATCTTTTCGACAATGCTTTCGATGATTCTGTGCTTTTCGTCGTCGGTGAGCTTCGGCCAAAGTCTATGCAAATTGGTGGCCTCGGCGATCACTTCGTCGGCTGAGAGCTGCTGCATCTCCAGCGCATCGACTTCGCCTTGGAGCTTCGGCAGTTCAGTTGTGAGCGACCGTTCCTGGTCTTCCAAGGGTCGGTAGAGCTTGCCGAAACCTTCAGGTGAAACCTGGTCGGTTTGGTAGAGCTGATAGACTTTGCGCATCTCCGCCCTGACTTTTTCGATCTGACGGCTGTGGGCGGTGAGGCGTTGTTTGTTCTCGGCAAGATATTCATTGGCACGGGAGAGGTGGTCCAGGACTTTCTCTTTGGATACGAAGAAGTCTTTAAGTTCCTCGCGAAATATGGCCTCAATGTCTTCGATGGGGATCTTGTTCCGGCACTGCGGGCAGACGTATTTGGGCGACCGTGAGAAGACATACATTTTCTGACCACAGCCGCAGAACAGGAGTCCGGCGAAAGGATGAGTTGGTTTGGGTCCCAGGGGCCGTTTGTCTTTACGTTCCTGCAACAGGTTATTGCACTGTTTCCAGAGGTCTTCTGAAACAATCGACTCCACTGGACTCAATACCCATTCGGACTGTGGTTTGGGGATGAGTTTGCCCCTGCCGTCGCGATAGGTGTGATTGGCACGGTACACTCCTTTAGCGGTCGGGTCCTGGATGAGACGCACGACCGTCGTATCGGTGAACCGCGCTCCCTTTCTGGTTCGATATCCTGCCTTGTTGAGCAGTCGGGCAACGCCTTTCTTACGCTTATGCTCCGCGAACAGCTCGTACATCAATTTGCGGACCGGGGCTTCGGCACGGTCGACAACGAGGTTGTTGTCCTTCCACGTGTATCCGCACGGCGCCGCACCGCCCAAACTCTTGCCGAGTTTTGCACGAATCTTGATAGATGCTTTGACCCGATCGGCGATTTCCTCTCGCTCCCATTGAGAAAGCGCTGCAATCATCGTGTAGAAAAGGCGACCGGCCGGCGTGCTCGTGTCGATCTTTTCCTGCAGCGAAATCATGTCGGCATTGCACGCGCGGAAGATATCGGAGAATTCGAGGAGTTCCTTTGTGTTGCGTGCGAGTCGGGCCAGCTTGGAAAAAATGAGGCCGGTGATGTGGCCGCGTTTCATGTCGGCGAGCATCCGTTTAGTTTCCGGCTGGTCCATCACCGTCTTTCCTGAGACGCCGGCGAGATCATAGACTTCCGTCACTGTCCAACCGTTGAACCTAGCATATTCGCGGGCGCGCTGTTCGTGATGCTGCGGGCTCTCACCCTGAGCTTGGTCCTCGGTGGAGACGCGAATCCAGATGCCGACCGGCTTGCTGGCATCGGGGTTCAGAGAAGGGGTTGGAGTTTTCATGACACTATTCTTCGTTCTACACGGGTTCCTGCCAGAAGCGCGGAAGAAAGGCAAGCGAATAATGTAGCTGTTTTACTTATATCAACTAAGCTTGCCTGATGAAGAAGATGATTCGAGAACACGACTTGGCGTCG
>QHPA01000466.1 GCA_003218935.1 Verrucomicrobiota bacterium | reverse complement strand
AGTTCGTCGTGCTGTTGCTGCAGACTTGTCCGTTCCTCTTCAAATCGGATGCTCCGCGGGTCTTCTTCACGGCGAGCTTCGCGCGACTCGGTCTCCACCGGTTCCGGTTCCGCGATCTGTCCAGCCTGGTTCGCCGTCATCTCCTGAAGGCTCGTTTCGAGCTGTTGTCGCTGTGCACGCTCCTGCTCCAAGGCGGTCCGAACCTGCTCCAGTTCCGCTCCATCAGCATAAATGCGCCCGGCCAATTCCTCGCGCTCCTTCTGCTTCTTTTCGAGCGCTTCGCGCAGTGTGGCAGCCTCAGCAGACATGGCCTGGAGCTGCTGCTTTAGCTCTTCGTCGGCCCGATACAGCGCGGTATTCGATTCCTGAACTCTGGTTGTCGTCTCCGCCGGTGGGCGCACTGGAACAGCGCCTTTTGTCCGCTGCTCTTGAGGACCCGCGTCGGGCCTTTTTGCCTGGGACGCGACCGCCGCGCCGCCGGTTGTTCCAACCCGGTTTGAGAGCCGGTTCTTCAGGACCAAACTAATGGCCTTTAGAGAGAGTTCCTGGAAGATAAATGGCCTGGTAATGAAATCGTTTGGTCCGCACGAGGCTGTGCGCGCCTGGTTTTGGAAGTCCTTCGGGTCGCCGACGAAAATGACCGGTGTCTTTCTATGCGACGGCAGTAAACGCAGCTTCTTGCACAAGTCGAATCCGTTCGTCTCCCGCATTACCGCCTTGAGCACAACGAGGTCAGCCGAATGTGATTGGAGGTGTTTCACGGCCCGGATCGGATCGGCAAAGCTCGTCAGATTGAACCCCGTTGAACGAAGCGCGCTGCAAACCACCGACCGCGAGGTCAGTTCGTCATCCACCAGAACTGCGGTGAACTCCGCAAGCTGTGAATTTTGACCGACCGCATTACCGGCGCACAATTGTCCCAGCACCTCCACCGCGAAAGAAATCGTGCGCACACCGGAATCGGCGGCGTATCTCGGCTTTTCACGAAGGACATTGAGCAAGGACTGGAGGGTCGCCGCCAGGCGGGCCATGTCATACCGTCCCGCCAGGATCGCGTAATTCACCACCAAATGCACTCTGCTTCGCAGCTCGCCGTATTTGGTGGCCCGCGTCGCGGTATTTTTGCATCGAACGAGCTCTTGCAAATGTCGGTGGATTCGGCCGACGCACTCGGGCAGTTTCGCTGTGATTTCCTTGATCGCTTCCGATTCCGCCGGGTCAGATTGAATCGCGTCGGCCGTAGGGGCAGAGGACCCGATGAGTTGCGACGCTACCTCTGCGGCAACCTCATCGAGCGGAGTCGAAATTTTGTCGAAGATCTGGGTTGCTCCGGCCTTCGCGGCGCGCCTCATCTTCATGGGGAAAGCACTTGTGTAAACATAAATCGGCAGGTCGGCATATTCCGGTTCCCGGCGTGCTTCACTGATCACTTCCACGCTGTCGATATCCGGAAGCATGAGATCAAGAAAGATGGCGTCCGGAGTGCTACTGCGAAGCTTTTCCAATGCAATGGTTCCATTCGAAGCAACGTCCACGGCAAAACCCACCCTCCGCAGGTTGTTAAGAATGGCCACGCGGAGCAGCGGCTCTTCTTCAACCAGCAGGATGCGCTTCGTCTTGCTGCCGTTAGGGCGTGAAACATCCACGCTCTGCTGGCCGCCTCGGACCGACTGTTCAACTTCGCTCATGTTTCCGCCTGGAATTACATTCGACACTGACTTGGGGCGCACGAAGGCCAATGCCACCAAGGCCATTCTCGTTCACGCCGCTTTGAGAGCAGGGCAACTGCCATGCCATGTGCAGCCCGCCGAATTTAAAGCGAAGAACGCCTCGAAAGCGCCTGAATCCCCTACTGACCACGAGCTTTCCGTTGCCATCAAACGCACTGTCTTTCTCTGACACACTCATTGCACGTATTTAAGACGGAAGCTGTTGTG
>QHPA01000184.1 GCA_003218935.1 Verrucomicrobiota bacterium | reverse complement strand
TCCGCACTTCGAACGCCCGTGGGGCAAATACATGGTGACTTTCTCCACCCGTCAGGGTCGCCAACTCACGCCGATGGAACGCGACATCGTATTGGAGAGCATCCTTTACGCGCAGCATCATCGGCAGTACCAGCTCTACGCCGCGTGTGTGATGCCTGACCACGTCCATCTGTTATTCGAGCCGCAGGTCAAAGAGCAGGACAAGGAGGGCAAGCCCGTGTTCTGGTCGTTGGGTGAAATCCTAAGCGGCATCAAGTCCACGACCGCGCACAAGATCAACAAAGCGGCAAAGGTAACGGGAGTTCACGTATGGGAAGAGGAGTCTTTCGACCGATTGCTGCGCGGGGACGCTGACCTGGAAGAGAAGTTTCATTACATCTGTCGCAACCCGTGGGACAACGGCGTGGCTCCCCTCACGGAGAACTACAAGTGGCTGTGGACTCCAGAGGCGGCCTCCGGCGCCGACGCCTCCAAAGGTTCCCGCGAGGGCGCGGGAACCAGCGCCCGAGGCGGGCGCGCTCCCCAAGTCTCCGGTGCGTTCGCTTTCAAGCTCTACGACACTTACGGCTTCCCACTCGACCTCACCGAATTGATGGCGCGCGAACGCGGTTTGACCGTGGACAAGGAAGGTTTTGAAAAGTTGATGGAAGAACAGCGCGCCCGCGCCCGCGCGGCGCAGAAGAAAACCGTGATTGAAGTGGCAGAAGCGATTGCTGGCTTCGGGCCGAGTGAGTTTGTCGGTTACGAAAAACTTGAGGTCGAAACTGAATTCGGAGGGCATAGAGGCTCAGGCTATTTTGTGACTGTTTCTACCCCTTTCTACGCGGAAATGGGCGGTCAAGTCGGCGATTCAGGCTTGCTTGAAGTCGAAAATGAAGTGGGCGAGAAGCGAACTTTCCGAATTTTTAATACCACGAAGACTCCGAATGGCGTTTACCTCCACATGATCGATCCAGAGGAGAAGAATCTTGTGCTTCCATCAAAGAGTCCAGATAAGAGGCACAGAGTCGTTCTAAGAGTAGATCGTCCGCGCCGCTTCGCCATCCAACGCCACCACACCGTCACTCATTTATTCCACTGGGCGCTGCACGAAGTAGTGAGCAAAGACGCGACTCAGAAAGGCTCCTATGTCGGTCCGGACAAGCTGACCTTCGACTTCAACAGCGGTCCGCTCACCCCGCAGCAGGTCGCTGACATCGAGAAGCTGGTCAACGAACGCATCCTCGAAAACGCCCCCGTGAGCTGGATCGAGGTCCCCTACGCCGACGTGAAGCCGCGCAAGGACGTGCTGCAATTCTTCGGCGAAAAATACGGGGACACCGTCCGCGTCGTGCAGATCGGCGGCAAGCCGCAGGCGCTGGATGGTTATTCGATGGAGCTTTGCGGCGGCACGCACACGCGCGCGACCGGCGAGATCGGATTGTTCCGCATCGCGGCTGAGAGCGCGATTGCCGCCGGTGTGCGCCGCATCGAAGCCGTCGCGGGCCTTGAAGCCTACCGCAGGGCCACGGACGAGTTGCACCTCATCAAAACGCTTGCCGGCAAAGTGAATTCACCCGTTGCCGAGTTGGAGAAGAAGATCGAAGCCTTGCTCGCGCACCAGAAGGAATTGGAGAAGCAGGTGAAAATCGCCCAGCAGCGCAACGCGTCGAACGCCGCCAGCGAATTGCTGGGTCGCGCCCAGACGGTCGATGGCATTCCGTTCATCACGCACAACCTCGGCGATGCGGACGGCGATTTCCTCCAGGCGATCGCCGACGCGCTGAAGGGACGGTTCAAAGGGGTCGTCGTTCTCGGCGGCGTAGCGAACAACGCTGTTGCTCTGGTCGCCACCGTATCACCCGAGTACACGGCGAAAATTCAAGCGGGGAAAATTATCCAGAGCATCGCTCCAATTGTGGGGGGCAAAGGCGGTGGCAAACCGGACAACGCCCGCGGCGGCGGCAAGGAGGCCAGCAAGCTGGACGAGGCGCTGGCGAAGGCGAAGAGTATGCTTTGAACAATTGAAGGACCACGGGTGAAGAGATCAGCGCGGAACAGTGCTTCCGTACTGGCAAAACCGACCCATCGTCGAGTGTCTAACAACCAGGGGACGGCACCCGCAACCAGGGCGCAATTCTGGAGATCGCCCTTCTGGCGAGTGTTCTTACCATCCGCGACTTGGCGACTCTCAGCCAGCAGGTCCGGTGCATCGTTCCGAGGATTGCCGGGTAAACAAACTCGAGGTTTTCGGGCAACAGGACAATTTCGCCCCCGAATCCGAGCTTGGACCCCTGGTCCAATTGATCGAAGGAAGCGGAGTTGAGATTCCCGCTTAGCAACGATCGAGCGAAGTCCGGATTGATGCCTTCCATGTCGTAATACTTCAATCCTTGCTCTCTGGCCCAGTTAAGGGCCGCCCAGACGAGTAGCTCAGTGGGATGGTCGCTCGCTCGTTGACCCGACCATCCGGCACGTTTGGCGACCAAGGTATCGCCAAACGCGATGTCCAATTCGGTTGCGACGGGCTCACCCGAACACTCGGCAATGAAGAGGACGATGTCGTTGGAGCGCGAAAACAGCTCCCACATCGTCCGGAAATAATCGGCCGACGGAGGGAAAAAGCGGTGGCGTCGCCCGGTCGAGGCCAGAAGCGAATTAAACGCTGGCAGGTCCCGTTCGGTGCCGGTGCGGACTGTGATAGGTCCCGTGGCGCTTTTGCGGATGACTCGTCGTCTGCTTTTACGCATAGCTGCCAGCATTTCGGTCTGGGTCCTGTTGGCTTCAATCAGAACCGTGGCGGTCGGCGCCAGTGAAAACGGACTGGGGCGGAAGCCGCGCTGGAGAAGTTCCGGGACAAACTGCGCGCTTCTTCTAGGTGGTTGTATTGCGAGATAGGTCAAGCGCTCGGTTCTGGCGATCGAGTCGAGCTTTTCCACCATCAATTTGCACAGGGCGGCATCATTCCGCGCCACGACAGGGCCTCGCGGGACATAGCCCACAGGTCCCGTGATCGGCAATCGGCGGTGGAGAATCTGGAGCCCTCCCACAATTGTTTTATCACTTCTGGCTATGAGCCGCAGCGCCTGCCATCCGCCCCGGAATTTCAATTGCGACCAGAGAGAGGACTGCAGATGATTACTGTCGGGAGTCGCCTCCAGGAACTCATCCCACTCGGCATCTCGTGGCTCTGATGAGATGTCGAACCGGTAGGGGGACTGATCGCTTGAGTTCATGTTCTCTGCGCGGAGCCCTGCAATATCTCATGTTTGATCCTGTCAACCCCGATCAGCCGTCGGGTGGTAATTCGTTCGATCGAACGGAAGCCAGCGGCAAGGAATCCGTTCAAGGAAGCCGTATTATCGGTATTAACGTGGGCATAGATGGTCTTGATGCCGGAGGATTGGAGGTCATTGATTGCAAATGCGACCACGTGCGAATACAAGTGTTTTCTCCGGAATTTGGCCAACGTGTGCACATTTCTGATTTCCACTTCCCCTGGCTGCAGCACAAGGTTTGAGACCGTGCACGGTCGTTCGCCATCAGCGATCCATTGGATGTGGGCGATCTCCTCGTTCCAGAAACCCAGATAGAACCACTGCAGTTCGTGAGTCAGATCCTCAAAGAAGTCTGGCGGCAGCTTTACGGTTCCCCTCCACCGCCTCAGTTCTTCCAGTCGGCCTCGTCTCACTTTGACAGGCCCGGAAACGCCGGGGTGGCCGTTGGACTGCCATCCTCTGAGGTCCAGATGCAGCCGGAAGCAATGCGTTCTGGAGTACAAATTATTGGCGAGGAGTCGTCTCGCTCCGGCAATACCGTAAAGGCGCAGTGTAACCAACAAACTTCGAACCTTTGGCATGTCTGAATGATGTTACAACATCGGCCGCATTGTGGGCAAGACCCGTCGCGAATCGGTAGTGGTAACAGTTTGGTGGGGCGAGCCTTCCCATGAACCACCCCCGATCGGAAAGCGCCTTACGACTCCCCCTGGTTCGTCTTATTGTCTCAAGCGATAAAACCTGGAGGCCGGGCCTGCCGGCGGCTTGTAGGGCGAAGTGACGCCAGGCAAGTCAGCGTAGGTGCCGGTCACGTTGTCCGATTGTTGCAGCGTGCCGGCGGTCCAGGTGATGTTTACCTGAGCGCCCGAGAGTCCGATGGCAAGCGGATGCGACCCGAAGATACCGGTGGAGTAGTGTGCCGCGATACGGTTTGGCGAAAGCGCCTTGTCATAGATGGCAAGCTCATCGACCGAGCCGGCAAAGCCATGACTGGCGCGCCGTTGCGGAAGAGCCTCCAATTGGCGCCGTCGTACGTGCCCGCCAGGTGCACCCAATTGCCGCCTCCTAAATCACCCGCAGGAACCGGGTAACTCGCGCGATAAGTGTTGGTGCCGTCGGACGAGCCGACCGCGTAATTCGCTCCACCCCCTTCGATTCGGAGGAAGACCTCGTTGCTGCTGAGCAACGAGCCGCTCAGCGTGAGGAGTGGATACGTGCTGAGGTCATAGACGGTTGGAGTAGGAGGCCCGTGCGAGATGATACGCGCCGGGTCGCCTTGGGTCGCGCCGGGTTTTATCCAGGCCTCCAAGGTTATCTGTCCGGAAATGTTCAGGCCTGTCGGGTTGTTCAGACTGGCCCACTGCTTGAGACCATCAAGCGGTAACGCTGCATTTGATGCCTCGAAACCGACGTACGCCGGAGCTTGTGGCCCGGAGGCGATATTGGTAGTGAGGACCAGATTTCCATCGGTCAGGGAGCCGAGAGCGCCGGCGTTGCTCGTCGGGTAAGTGGCCGGATCATTGAAGCGCAAGTAGGTTTTGGGGCCCTCTCTTTCGGGTCCAGTAAACGGGGCGGTCAGAACCAGCGTCTCATAGTTCGTGGCTGGGTGGGAATTCGTGCCGGCCTGATAATGGGCCAGGATTTGGTCCGGCGTCAGCACGTAGTTGTTGTAGAAGGCGACTTCATCAATGTCCCCTTCAAATTCTTCGCCTCCTCCCGAAGCCAGGTTATAGGAACCGACGGCAAAATCCGTCGGCGGCCTGCCGTCCTCGGTCGGATCGGTATTTGCCGAGTAAGTGGCCGCCGTGTTCGTGGCTACGGCGAGGCCGTCAACGTACGCAGTCAAGGTACCCTGCCACGCTACTCCGCCGTTGACAGCAGGACCAACATCGGTTTGCGGTTCCCAGGTAACCACCAAATGCTGCCATTCGCCCACGTTATAGGGAACGCCAGTCAGGACATCCTGGCCACCACTCCCACTGCCGGTGTACATCCTGAACGTCCATCCCACACCTGAATCACCCGGCACTCCTTTGTAAGTATCGTTGGGATCTCGTTGGTATATTACCCAGCCGGTGCGATTAGCGATGCCATTGGCCAAGCGATTGTTGACGGGAGACGGGCCAGGGTTCATTTGGTCAGCAGTCGGTCTGAACCAGCCTTCAAAAGTGAAGGGAACACTCGCGTCCGGGTTATTGGCCGCGTTCCACGCTATATCCGCAAAAGCGCCACCGCCATTCCGCCAGTGACCGCTAAACGCGCCGTCGTCGATTCTGCCTGCCAGCGCGCTTTGGGCGGGGTGCCGCACGCCAGGGGCGTTGGTTGCCACGCCGCCATTCCGCAAATCGCCCATGTTGATTGCGATATCCGGCCCGGGGGCGATTTCATCGAGCCGCAAGTATTCAACCGGGTTGTCCGATTGGACGAGCGTTTGATAGGGGACTGAGCGCGCCGCGTTGGTTGCATTCTGGTAATGGGCCAGGATCTGCGCGGAGCTGAGCTTATTGGTATAGAATGCGAATTCATCAATAGCGCCAAAATACGGGTTTAAACTCGACCCTGCCGTGTTGTTGTAGTTTCCAAGCGCGAGCGCTGCCGGTCCGTTTACTGCCTCAAGCGGATCGTGGTCATTCGTGTTGGCCACGTAGCCCGGATCGGTTCCACTTCCCCCACCAGTCCAGATGTTCGTGTTCGCTGCCACGCCGTTAATGTACATTGTCACAGTTGCATTTGTTACCTCGACTGGATCGTAAACGACGACCACATGGGTCCACTTGCCAAGCTCGTAAGGAACCAGGCTCGTGACATCAAGGCGTCCGCTGGTCCCGATCCCATTATACATTCTGAAGTTCCATCCCACCTGTTCGCCACCCACATAGTCAGCGCTTGGCTTACGCTGGAAGAAAACCCATCCTTGCCGACCTGGAGTGGAAGTGGGATAGGCATAACGGTTATTGATCGGAGACTGCCCGGTGGCGGTCTGGTCGCTCGCCGGATAGAACCACGCTTCGACGGTGAACGGCTGCGTATTGGGCGGATTCAGGGCGGCATTCCAAGGAATCTCAGTTCTGGTGGAGAAATCGAAAAATTCAGAACGATTCCCGTCGCCGGCCAGCGCGCCGGGAAAGGGATGCACCACCCCGGTGGGCAGATCGTTGGTGGCATTGCCC
Organism: Verrucomicrobiota bacterium; assembly: GCA_003218935.1. Lineage (GTDB taxonomy): Bacteria > Verrucomicrobiota > Verrucomicrobiia > Limisphaerales > AV2 > AV2. The sequence goes on along the minus strand of QHPA01000184.1, from coordinate 6,293 downwards.
GCCGCTCCCAAACTGCCGCTGTTCCTGTTGATGGGGGACCTGCCGGTGTCATCGTTGAACCGATAGTACGCCCGCGGCCCGTCGCTGAGGACCGTGGCTTGATAGTCTGCGCACTTTGCAGAGACTGCCAGCAGCAGCATGAGGGCCGTCAAAACAAGCGGTCTCGCCAGGATGCCAGAAACGGGAGGGACGGCCGGCATAAGTTCTTGCGTTCTTTTCATAGGGAGTTGAGTTTGCGACACAGTCAGAGTTCAAGCCGCTCGCTTCCTGTTCAATCAGGAGGGCCTGGCGGGCTCAGGGATAACAGACGGTTCTATCGTCAATGCCTCCCTCGTTTTTCCAGCGGGGATGAAATCGACGCGTCATTGTGCAGTGGTTGGCCACCTGTTCGAAGGGCCCCGGATTCCCGGAAGCATTTGTAACGGCGCGAGGTTCCTCCTGTTAAAATCTCCTGTCAAGCACGGATCGGGTCGTACTGCGAAAGGGGGCGCATCTTTGACACCACCCATGCCTCTGCTCGATACCCTCTCCCTCGCAGGGGACAGGGTGAGGGGGCGGTTCATGAGAAGCGAACACCTCCAAGAATTGTACGTGAGTTGGGGCCATGAACGGTGGGGCGAGACTCCGTCGAGCCCTAATTTGTATCCATTGGAGATCAGGGCTCGACGGAGTCTCGCCCCACCCGGTTCATGGGAGGGAACCAGCGGTATCCCCCCGGAGCATTCAAACCGTTATTCCGTCCAACCCTCGATTCTGACATTATGACGTCGATGAAATGGTCCTGCGCGAGTTTTCTCATCATCGTTGCTTTCAATACGACCATCGTTTTGGCTGCCCCACGCGACGCGCAGTGGAAAGAAGTCGATGAAGCGATCCAGAAAGGTCTGCCGAAGACAGCGATTGAAAATTTGGACCCCATCATTCAGGGAGCGTTGAAGGACAAGGCGTGGGGCGAGGCGACCAAAGCCATCGCGCGGAAAATTGTCCTCGAAGGAAACATTCAGGGAAACAAGCCGGAGGAAAAAATCACGCGGCTTGAGGCGGAAATCGGCAAAGCGCCGAAGGAAATCGTGCCGTTGCTCGATACCATTCTGGCCAACTGGTATTGGCACTACTTCCAACAGAATCGCTGGCGGTTCATGCAACGCACGCAGACCACGCAAGCGCCGGGGAAGGATTTCACCACCTGGGACCTGCCACGCCTTTTCGCGGAGATCGACAAGCAGTTTCAGAAGACACTGGCCAACGCGGACGCACTCAAAAAATTGCCGGTCTCGACCTTCGACGATTTACTGGTCAAAGGCGCTTTACCGGACAGCTATCGTCCGACGCTTTACGACTTCATCGCGCAGGAAGCGTTGAAGTTTTACGCCAGCGGCGAGCGGGCGGCGACGAAGCCGGAGGATGCTTTTGAGCTTGCCGCGGACAGTCCGATTTTTGATGACGCGGAGAAATTCATGGTGTGGGACCCTGGTAGCCGCCGACGCGAGGAGGCGGAGAAAGCAGAAGGTCCAAAAACTCCGAATCCGCCTCCTTACGTCGGCGGCGACTATAAGGATTCGCCCATCTACAAAGCAATTGGCCTCTATCAGGACCTGCTGAAATTTCACCAGAACGACAAAGACCGTTCAGCCTTCATCGACGACGACATCGCGCGGTTGGCGTACGGTTACAACATCGCTTTCGGCGACGAGAAGAACGCGCGCTACAAAGCCGCGTTGAGGGCGCTCGTGGACAAATGGGCTGACCACGAGTTGTCCGCGTTCGCGCTGCACCACTGGGCCCGCGCCGTCCAAAGCGAAGAGGAGTTCGTCGAGGCGCGGAAGATCGCGTTACGCGGAGCCAACGCTTTTCCGAACAGCGCCGGTGGAAAGCTCTGCCGAAACCTTGTTTCGGAAATCGAAGCGAAGGCCGTGGCCATTACGACAGAGCGGGTCTGGAATTGTCAACGTAGGGCAGGCGTCCCGCCTGCCCAAACCCAAGTCGACTCGAAAGGCAGGCGGGACGCCTGCCCTACTCTGGAAGTGCGCTACCGCAATGTCACGAACATTTACTTTCGCGCGGTGGCTTACGATTGGAACATTTTTCTCCAAAAGAACCACAGCCGCCCCGAAAGCCCGAACGAAACCGAGCGCAAGGAACTGCTGGCCAAACAAGCGACGCTCGAATGGTCAGCGAATCTGCCAGCGACGCCGGACTACAAGGAACGCACTGAAGCACTGCCCGAGCCTGACCAGCTCAAGTCCGGCTTTTATTTCCTCATTGCGAGCCACAAACCCGATTTCAGCGAGACGGACAACCAGATCACATTCACGGACATCTGGGTGAGCGACCTCGCGCTCGTGCTGCGTCCGCGCGACGGGAACACCGATGGTTTCGTGCTCGAAGCGAATTCCGGCGAGCCGGTCGCCGGGGCGGAAGTGATGGCGTGGCGTCTGGACAATCAGGGCAATCGCGTTCCGCACCCTGCGTTGACCGCGGACGAGAATGGTTTCTTTACGTTCAAGGGTAATCAAGGGCAGAGCTACCTCTTTCGCGCGCGTCACAACGGGCGCGAGCTGGGTTCGCAACAGGAATACTCGGCCTACGACTACGAGCGTCAGCGCACTTATAACCAGACCATTTTTTTCACCGACCGCGCAATTTATCGTCCGGGGCAGACAATTCAATACAAGGGCGTCTGCCTCCGTGTGGAGCAGGAGAAGGACAACTACGAAGTGCTCGCCGGCCGCGAACTGACCGTCGTTTTCGCCGATCCGAACAACAAGGAAATCGCGCGGCAAAAACACCGTTGCAACGACTACGGCTCGTTCAGCGGCAGTTTCACCGCGCCGCGCGACCGGTTGATGGGCACGATGCGGATTTACGTGACGCAAGGCTCCACTGGTCAGGCGAATGTCAACGTCGAGGAATACAAGCGACCGAAGTTCCAGGTCGCGCTCGACGCGCCGAAGACCGCGACGAAGTTGAACGACAAGGTCTCGTTGACCGGCCACGCGATGAGCTACACCGGCGCGGCGATTGACGGCGCCAAGGTAAAATACCGCGTGGCGCGCGAGGTGCGCTGGCCGTATTGGTGGAGTTGGTATGACTCATGGCGCAGACGCAGCATCGCGGCCAGCCAGGAGATCGCGCACGGAGCCGTTGCAACGGACACGGGCGGCTCGTTCAAAATTGAATTCGTTGCCAAGCCCGATCCGAAGGTTTCGCAAAAGGACGAGGCGTCGTTCAGCTTCAGCATTTACGCGGACGTGACCGACACCGCCGGTGAGACGCGATCCGCCCAGCACAGCATCAATGTCGGCTTCACCGCGTTGCAAACGACACTGAGCGTCGGCGACTGGCAGACGGAGGACAAGCCTGTCGAAGCGGGTATCACCGCGACGACGCTCGATGGCGAACCGCAAGTGGCCGAGGGCAGTGTGAAGATTTATCGGCTTAAGCAGCCGGACAAAGTGCATCGGCATTACCTGGGCGGAATCAGTGATTACCACGCCGGCCCGACGCCGCAGAACCCCGATCTCTCCAACCCGAACTGGTGGGAGTTGGGCGAACTGGTCGATGAGAAAGGCTTCACCACCGATACAAATGGAAATGCGAGGCTGTCCGTTAAGCTCGCTGTCGGCGTTTATCGCGCGATGCTCGAAACGCAGGACCGCTTCGGGAAGAAGGTCGCCGCGCGCCAACAAATCCGCGTGCTGAAGCCCGACGACGCGAAGCTGGCGATCAGAATTCCGCATCTGCTCGACGCGCTGAAGTGGAGCCTGGAACCGGGCGAGGAATTCATGGCGTTGTGGGGAACGGGCTACGACACCGGGCGCGCATTCGTCGAGGTCGAACATCGTCACAAGATGATTCAGCGCTACTGGACGAAACCTGGCGAGACGCAACAGCGAATCAGGCAGGCAGTGACCGAAGCGATGCGCGGCGGGTTTACGCTCCACGTGACGCAAGTGCGCGAGAACCGCGCTTACATCGAATCGCGCCACGTCGATGTGCCGTGGAGCAACAAGAGTCTCGAAGTCAAATGGGAGCATTTCACCTCGAAACTGGAACCCAATCAGAAAGAGACGTGGACGGCGGTCATAACCAAATCCGAAATCCGAAATCCGAAATCCGAAATAGAAAAGGCCGTCGCGGAAATGGTCGCGACCCTTTACGACGCGTCACTCGACCAGTTCATGCCGCTGTATTGGCAGCAACGCTTCACTGTTTTTCGCCAGGATTACTCGACCGCCAGCGCGTCGTTTGAAAACGGCCTCAGACAATTTCAACACCTGCAAGGCAATTGGAATCGGGAGTATCAGTACGTGGACTTGCGCTATCGCGAGTTTCCGCCGGATTTGGTGGCGAATTATTGGGGATATGAATTTGGGAAAAACGGATATCGGGTAGTAACGAGACAAGCGTACGGATTGGCTGCTCCGGCGCAATCTCAGATCGATGTCACAGCAGGCGCGGCTTTGAACATGGCAGCCGAAGCCCCTTTTGAACTGAAAGCCAAAAGGTCAGAAGCATTTTCTGCGGCAAATAAACATGGAGCTCGGCCAGGAACTGCTTCTTCATCGGCGTCGCCGCGAACAGGCACCGACCTCAGCCAGGTCACCGCTCGCAAAAACCTGAACGAATCCGCCTTCTTCTATCCGCAACTCGTTTCGGACAGCAACGGCGTAGTGCGGATGACATTCACCATGCCGGAAGCGCTGACGGAATGGAAATTCATTGGATTCGCGCACGACAAGGCGTGTCGCTCCGGTTACCTCGAAGGCAAAGCAGTCACGTCGAAAGACCTCATGGTGCAGCCGAATCCGCCGCGCTTCGTGCGCGAGGGCGATGTTCTTGAGTTCACGGTCAAAGTTTCGAATCAGACAACGAATCGCCAGACGGGCAAAGTTCGGCTGACGTTCAACAGCGCGCTGAACGAAGAGAGCGTGGACAGGTTGCTTCGGCTTCAGCCCGTGGCCGGCGGGAGGGACGGCGTGTCGCCGTCCCTGAATTCCAGGGCCGCCGGCACGGCAGCCCTCCCTACAACAGAAATCGCGTTCGACATCCCGGGGAAGGAATCGCGCAGTTACGCGTGGCGGATCAAAGTGCCCGACGGCGCTCCGTTCCTGACGTACAAAGCCGTCGGCGCCACCGGCAACGTGTCCGACGGCGAGGAAGGTTATCTCCCTGTGCTGTCGCGGCGGATCCTGGTCACGGAATCGCTGCCGCTGCCGATTCGCGGTCCCACGACTAAAAAATTCGAGTTCACGAAGCTGCTCAAGTCCGGCAGTTCGAAGACGCTGCAAAACCAAAGCTTCACGGTGCAGATGGTGTCGAACCCGGCGTGGTATGCGGTGATGGCACTGCCGTATCTGATGGAGTTCCCACACGAGTGCAGCGAGCAGACGTTCAACCGGTTTTACGCGAACGCGCTCGCGCGTTTTATCGCCGGCTCCGATCCGAAGATTCACCGCGTGTTCGAACAATGGCGCAACACGCCCGCGCTCGACAGTCCGCTTGAAAAGAACCAGGACCTCAAGAGCGTGGCGATTGAAGAGACGTCGTGGCTGCGACAGGCGCACAACGAGAGCCAGGCGCGCAAAAACGTGGGAATCCTTTTTGACGACAACCGGCTTGGCTACGAAACCGAGCGCACTTTGCAAAAGCTCGTCGACGTGCAGTTGCCGGACGGTTCCTGGCCGTGGTTCCCCGGCGGGCGCGGCAACGATTACATCACGCTTTACATCACGACCGGCTTTGGCCGGATGCGGCATCTCGGCGTCGATATCAACGTCGCTCCCGCGATCAAATCACTCGACCGACTGGACGCCTGGATGGATGAGCATTACCGCGAGATTTTAAGAATGGCCGAACCCGCGAAATACGTCCCCAGCGCGACGGACGCGCTCTATCTTTATGGCCGAAGCTTCTTCCTGAAAGACAAGCCGGTCGCCGGACAGCACAAGGTGGCCATCGATTTTTTCCTGGCGCGTGCGCGCGACCATTGGCTGAAGGTCGCCGACCGCCAGTCGCAGGGTCACCTCGCCATCGCGCTGAAACGATTCAACGCTTTTAACGGTTCCACCGATTCAACGCCGACCGACATCATGAAATCCGTCAAGGAGCGGAGCGTGACGAATGAGGAGATGGGGATGTTCTGGCGCGAGACGGAGCTGAGTTGGTGGTGGTATCGCGCGCCCATCGAGACGCAGGCGCTGATGATTGAGGCGTTCGACGAAGTGATGGGCGACAAGCAAGCGGTCGAGGAATGCAAAGTGTGGCTGCTGAAGCAGAAGCAGACGCAGGAT
>QHPA01000465.1 GCA_003218935.1 Verrucomicrobiota bacterium | reverse complement strand
CATACGCGCCGGCGCTCATCAACGCGAGGTAGTCGCCTTCCCCGACCTTTGGCAGCGGCCGGTTCTTTGCGAAGTAATCACCCGATTCGCAAATCGGCCCTACGATGTCGCTCGAGGCAACCGGCCCGTTCCTGCGGGTCAGCGGTGCGATCTCATGATAGGAATCGTAGAACGCCGGGCGAATCAGGTCGTTCATCGCGGCATCCACGATGACGAAATTTTTGCGGCCGGTGCGTTTCACATATTCGACCCGCGTGACGAGGATGCCCGCGTTGCCGGCGATGAACCGGCCCGGTTCGATGAGAATGCGAAGGTTTAAAGGTTTCAGGAGCGGCATCAGTGTGGCCGCGTATTTGGCGGGAGTGAGAATGTCCTTCGCTTTCGGCGTTCGCCACCAGTCTGCTCCGCCGCTGGCCAAGGCGGGCTGATAAACAATTCCGAGTCCGCCGCCAATGCTGAAGAATTCAAATGGATATTTTGCCGCGAGCTTTTCGGCCAGCGGCACGACTTTGCGCACCGCCGACTCGAATGGCTTCACTTCGGTGAGCTGCGAGCCAATGTGCATCTGCAGCCCGCGCAAGCGCAGGTTTTTCAGTCTGCCCGCTCGGGCATAGACATCCTCGACCAGCTCGAACGCGATGCCGAATTTGTTTTCGTACGTGCCGGTGGTGATTTTCGCGTGCGTGCCCGCAGCCACGTTTGGATTCACGCGCACGGCCACCGGTGCGACCTTCTTCAATCGCCCGGCGAGATAATTGATGCGTTCGAGTTCCGGCTCGCTTTCAACGTTGAACGAATAAATCCCGCGGCGCAGGGCAAACTCAATCTCTGCATCAGTCTTGCCGACGCCCGCGAAGGCGCATTTCTTCGGCGAACCGCCGGCGGCAACCACGCGGCGCAATTCGCCTTCGCTGACGATGTCGAAGCCGCTGCCGAGATTAGCGAGCGCGCGCAGCACCGCGAGGTTGGAGTTGGCCTTGACCGAGTAACAGATGAGATGGTCGAGCGGCGCCAGCGCAGCGTCGAGCTTCTGGAAATGGCCGGTCAACGTGCGTTGCGAATAGACATAAAGCGGCGTGCCAAACTTTTTGACGAGCAATTCGATCGGAACGCCCTCGCAATAAAGGTTGCCGGCCAAGTAATGGAAATCGTGCATAGCCGGCAGTTATGCCAAAGCGAAAGCCCGCGTTCAATACGGAAAGCATTTGCATTGCAGGTCCAATGCGACTTGAACGACCGAAATCACTGCCGGCCAAACTCAATACGGGATTCTCGGTGACCAAGGGTGGTTTTCGCCGACCGCATCGCCGTGGCACTGAATCTGCGGAACGGATCTCCGTCGAGAAAACCCGAAGCGGAGAGGTGCTTTGGGGACGTAAGACAGTATGGAACTTCAAAGCCGGGAAGTGAACGGTGTCAACGGCGCACATCGGGTCCTGAGCCGAATTCGGCCGGAGACGCGGACAGGGTACATACTTTTGTGCACGCTCCTCTGGTCCACCATCGCCTTCCTGCTCGTTCACCGCTTCGTGCTGTCCACGGTGGTGGTCGAGGGGGAAAGCATGACGCCGACCTTGAAGCCCGGCGACTGTCGCCTGGTCAATTGCTGGCTGCCGCTGTTCCGAGGCTACCATCGGGGCGATATTGTGGTCATCCGTGACCGGGAAAAAGCGGAACTCATGGTCAAACGCGTTGTCGGCCTGCCGTCGGACTGCGTTCAGGTGAGTGGCGGACAGGTTTATATCAACGGCCGTCCGTTGCCGGAGGCTTACTTGCCTTCCTCGACTTTCACCTCGCCCAGGAAATGGGGAAACCACACTTATGCGATTGCCAGGGATTGCTATTTCGTGTTGGGTGACAACCGGTCCGCCAGCGAAGACAGCCGTTCCTACGGCGCTGTTCATCACGCTGATCTGCTCGGCCTGATTTCCCCGTAACATCTCTTCCGTTGCCGGATCCGGCCCGCGAACGTTCAACCAGGGCGCACGGTTGCGGCTGCCTACTCGCCAATAATCTTTACCAACTCGCTTCCGCCGCCGCCCGTCAAATTCGCCATAAAAAATCTGTTCCCACGGGCCAAGGTCGAGTTTGCCCTTGGTGACTGCGACGACCACCTCGCGACCCATGATCTGGCGCTTCAGATGAGCGTCGGCATTGTCTTCGCCAGTGCGGTTGTGCTGATACTGCGACGCCGGCGCGTGCGGCGCGAGTTTCTCCAGCCAAACATCGTAG
>QHPA01000464.1 GCA_003218935.1 Verrucomicrobiota bacterium | reverse complement strand
AGGAACGATGTTTCAACATGCCAACGGATGATTCTCAGATTGAGGTGTCTGAATCAACCATTTACGAATTAACCAGCCTGTCTTCCGCTCAGTTGAGTCGCTGGCCGAGCCTCAGGGGATGCCCGGCCAGAAACTGCGCAGCATTCAGCCGTCTGCCGCCTTCGCGCTGAAGAAGGAGAATACGCAAGGATTGTTGCCCGCACGCGATCACGATGCCGTTTTTTCCGGCGTCGAGAATTTCGCCCGGCGCGGCCGAACTCTGCCCGGCCACGTCCACCTGCCAGAGCTTGAGCAACTGCGGTCTGGGTCCGCTGGACAGAAAAGTGTATGCGCCGGGCCAGGGCACCAAGGCGCGAACGCGGTTCCACCCGCTGCGCGCCGGCTGGTTCCAGTAAAGACGCCCGTCTTCCTTGGTGAGCTTGCGCGCGTAATTGGCGCCTTCGTCCGGTTGTTTGCGCGCAAGGAGTTTGTCAGCGACGAAGTCGGGGATCGTTTTGACCAGAAGATCCGCGCCGATGGCGCCGAGCCGGCGATGCAACGTTTGCGCGTCATCATCGGCGCCGATGGGCGTGCTTTGCTGGCTGAGGATGTCGCCGGTGTCGAGGCCTTCGTCCATTTTCATGATGGTGACGCCGGTCTCGCGCTCGTCGTTCAGGATCGCCCACTGAATCGGCGCCGCGCCGCGGTATTTCGGCAGCAGCGAGGCGTGAACGTTCAGGCAGCCAAAGCGCGGCAGTTCGAGGATTTGTCGCGGGAGGATCTGGCCGTAAGCGGCTACCACAATCACGTCGGGTCGAAGCTGCGCCAGTTCCTGAAGGAATCCTTCGTCGCGGGCGCGTCCGGGTTGGAGGATGGGGAGCTTTTTTTGCGTCGCGAGGATTTTCACCGATGAAGGTTGCAGATTCAGCTTGCGCCCTTGGGGCCGGTCAGGCTGCGTGACGACCGCGGCGACCTCAAATGCGGGTGTTTGCGCCAGCGCGGACAAACTGGGGCAGGCCAGTTCCGCGGTGCCGAAAAAGATGGTTCGCAGCGGCGACATGAACAACAGGCAAAAGGAAAAGGGCGAAGCGCAAAAGAAAAAAATGCGAGGCGAGTAATGGGTGAGTCTTGCTCGAGCGCAACGCGGGTTTTCAATCTGTTAGCATCGGTCCGAATGTTCGGCAGCCGCCCGGATTCTCCGCGCGGCATCGTGGCACGCGCGTCCCGCCCGTGCGTTTCAAAACGAAGCCGGCGCTGTCGAACCAGAAACTCTCGGGCGAGACACCCGTGCCACTGTTCTGAAGCAGCCGTGCCGGCGGCCCTTTAATTCAACAAACGGCCCCGGCGCGCACCGGTCCGCGGCGATGCGGACGCCGCGGCCTTTGTGACCGGACCGGACGGACCGGACACGGTCCGTTTGGCGAGCGAAGCGCCGCAGCCGGTGCAAAGAAATTCGTGCAGGTCACCGGAGGGCAGAACGAGCAGCAGTTTTTCGCGCACCGGCTGGGCGCGTTTGCACTTCGGGCAATACAGCTCGCTCGCGGTAAAGGCTCCAAATTGCCGGTTCATGGACGCTCCTAAATCCTGGAGATGACTCGCAGCATGTCCCGCAAAACGTTGATCGGCGTTTGGGTCGAGTCAATCGTGTGGACCAGCTCCGGGCCGTAGTAATCAAGGACCGGCCTGGTCTCCTTCTCGTAAATGGCGAGCCGTTTCTTGATGACTTCGAGCCGGGCGTCGTCCAGACGATTGTCCCGCAACGCGCGGCGCTGCAATCGCTCCACCAGCTTCTCCGTGTCGCCGCAAACGAGATTGAATACGCCGACGACGTTCAGCGCGTCATGGAGCATTTCGGCCTGGTGGCGATTGCGCGGAATGCCATCGAGCACGAGCGTGTCGCGTTCCGGGTGAAAACGCCCGAGTTGCGTCTGCGCCTCGATATTTTCACGCCAGAGCTGGACCGTGTATCGGTCCGGCACCAGTTTGCCTTTGCTGGAGTGTTTGACAAAAATGCGACCGAGTTCGCTGTCGATGGTCAGATTGCGAAACACCTCGCCGCAAGAGCAGTGGTAGAAATCCGGGACGGTGCCGAGAATTTTCCCCTGCGTTCCTTTACCCGCGCCAGGCGCGCCGACCAACAGGATCGTCCGGTAGTTCATAACCTCAACCTTTCGCGTCCT
>QHPA01000183.1 GCA_003218935.1 Verrucomicrobiota bacterium | reverse complement strand
TTCCAGCGCCGAGATGATTTTGAAAAAATCCCGGTTGCGGATGTGCGCCTTCACCGGGTTGGTTGGAATGAGAATCTCGCACTCCGGCACGCGAATGTTAAGGTCGGACCGGAAACGGAGCCGTTGCGCCACCACCGCAACGAGGCAATCCGCCAGTTGCGCCGCCACGCTGTTTTGGATCTCCGACGGAAACGCGGCCACCACGCGCTGCAACGCTTCGGCGCAGGTTGAGGAATGAACCGTCGCCATCACGAGGTGGCCGGTCTCCGCCGCATTGAGCGTCAAGCGCATCGTTTCCGATTCGCGCATCTCGCCGACCATCAACACGTCCGGGTCTTCGTGCAACGAGTCGAGCAACGCCTGCTCGAAGCTCGGCGTGTCGCGACCCACTTCGCGTTGCCGGATATAGGCCTGCCGCGGACGAAGTGTGTATTCGATCGGACTTTCAATCGTCACAATATGCCGCGCTTCGGTCAGATTGATTTCCTGGATCAACGCAGCCAGTGTTGAAGATTTGCCGCTACCGGTCGGGCCACTGACGAGGATTAAACCGTTGTCGTGCGCGACGAGGTTCTTCAGATCGGGATGAAGGTTAAGCTTCTCGATGGTCGCTTGAAACGTAGAGAGCAGTCGGATGGCGAATCCGACCCCCCGCGCCGTTTGCAGGATGTTGATCCGGCAGCGCACCCCTTGAATGGTGCGGGAGAGGTCAGCCGATCGGCGTTCCAGAAAATTCTGCCACTGCGGTTCGCCGATGACCTCCAGCGCCCAGGCCAGCAGCTTTGTGGCGTCGACCGGTTCACCGACCGTGCGCAGCGAACCGCGGACGCGCAGCGCGAGCGGCAACCCGGCTTCCAGATGCAGATCGCTGGCGCCCTGCTGTCGCGCCACAGCAATTAACGAGTCCAGTGTCATAAATCCGTTCGCCGGAACGATGTTCGTCCGGTTGACCCCGAAAGTCACGCTCACATTTGCCGGTCCCATGCCGAATAACCGCCTGTTTGGCTTGCGATATTTGCAAAGTCAGCCAGCATGGTGACGCGAGCCGCATGCGCGATTAACTGCGGCAAAACGGTCGGCGGGGCCGGCCGAACGCAAATGACTTATGGGTTCAGGTCGGTTACAACATCAGCGCTACGAATTGAAATATCACGTCAACGAGGCGAAGGCGCTCCGCATTCGGGATTTCGTGCGAGGCTACCTGGAAATTGACGAATACAGCGCGCTGCAACCGGACCTGTCGTATCCCACGCTGAGCCTCTATCTCGACTCGGACGGTCTGGAGACGTACTGGTGCGCTATTAACGGGGACCGGAATCGATACAAGCTCCGCCTGCGCTACTACGACGGCGAGCCTGACACGCCAGTCTTCTTCGAAATCAAACGACGCGAGGACAACGTCATCCTGAAAGAGCGCGGCGGCGTGCGCAAAGACGCGGTGCGCTGGCTGCTGGCCGGCCACATGCCCGAACGCAAGCACATGCTCAATCCGAACGACAACGAGGCGTTCGTGGCGGTGCAACGGTTCTGCCACTTATCCCTCCAACTGAATGCCCGACCCAAAATGCACGTCGCCTACCTGCGCGAGGCGTATGAAAATCCGAACCACAACAACGTCCGTCTGACCATGGACCGCCAGGTGGAAAGCCAGCCAAACCCCCGGCCGCGTCTGATCGCTAAGAGTCCCAGACCGCACCTCGTCTTCGGTAAAACGGTGATCCTGGAGCTCAAATTTACCGCACGCTACCCCAAATGGTTCCGCGAGTTGGTGGAAACATTTAATTGCACCCAAATGGGCGCCGCCAAATATGCCGAGGGCATTCTCATCAAAGGCGAGGACTGGGTCCGGCGCGGCTGCTCTCCCTGCTCGCCTGAAAACGTCTTGAAGGAGTTTTTGACGGCGGAAAAGTACCCAGGATTGTTCGACGCCACAACGCCGGCGAAAGCCTGAACCAACGGAGGCGATCAACAACTTGTCGGCACTTCCTGCAGCACCTCGACGCAATGCGGAATCGCGCCGACCACGAAAGCGAGGCATTCAACCGCGCCGGTCGGCTTGCCCGGCAGACAAATCACCAACGCCTTGTCCACCACGGCGGCGAGATTGCGGGAAAGAATCGCGTTTTTCGTCAGCTTCATCGATTCCAATCGCATCACTTCGCCGAAACCCGGCAGTTCGCGCGCCGCGATTTCACGAACGGCTTCGGGCGTCACGTCACGCAACGCCACGCCCGTGCCGCCGGTGGTGAGGATGAGTTGGCAATCCTGGTTGATCTGCTCCCGGATGGCGCGTTGGATGTCGCGCTTTTCGTCCGCCACCAGCTCTTCCGCGACCACTTTCCAGCCGTAGCCCTCCGCCGCCTTCTTGAGCGCCGGCCCGCCAAGGTCGTCATAAAGCCCTTTCGACGCCCGATCCGAAATCGTGATGATGCCGACTTTGATTTGCATGGAGGCAATCATCGAAAAAATCCGAAACAAAGAACAACAATAAAACGACGCATGACTCGCGATGGCATCGATGGTCCTTATAGACCGTGAGAAACTAAGCGCCCTGCTCGAAAAACCTCAGAATCAGCAGGGAACAACCATTATTCAATACGTGAATCAGGATCGGCAGGCCGAGGGATCCAGTTTTCCAACGCGCCCACCCCAGAACAAGGCCGATGCCGAAAATGGGGATAAGATGCACGACTTGGAGATGCACCAACGCGAACGTCAACGAACTGGCGCAAATGGCTCCGCCAGCGCGCAGTCGCCTTTCGGACGCTCCGTAAACCAGACCGCGAAACAGAATCTCCTCGACGATGGGCCCCACAATGACAACGGACAAAAACGCGGTCACTGGGTTGGCATTCAAGGCGTATTTGATAAATGGAACAGCTTCCTGAACAGGGAACGGTTTGCGCGACATCCAGGCGACCAGTTCCGAATAACCATAATTGAACAAAGACACCAGAATCAACCAGAGCAGCGAGAGCCCGATAATTTTTCGTGGCCCCAAGCGTGGAGGCCATGCAAAAGGTCCGCCCCAAGGCTGGCGCGTGAACCCTTTTGCCGCCGCAATGAGCAGTGGGGTGCCGGCCAGGATAATGCCGGTCAAAGGATTTTCAGTCACTTTGATTGAGGAAAGTAATCCAAGAAAAAAGATGAAGGCGATTTGTCCTTCGAAGAAAAGGCCCACCCACGAAAGAGAAAAACCGAAACCGGGAGATGGATCAGGACGGACTTTGAACGTGAAATGCAGGAGAACTGTCAGCCCAGCGAAGTAACCCAGCATCAGTGCGCTCCCTGCGACGGTAAAAAATGAAGGGAAAAGGCGATACGCCTTTTCATATTGTGACGACAACAGATAACAGTAAAACAACCAGCGCCGCATCGCTTTGTTTCCCTTCTTCAATTCGTATGCCTTCTCAAAATTCGCGGTCACTTCTCCAAAGCGCCCGGCATGCAGCAAGCTCAACCCACACCAATAATTGGCTTCAAAGTCGTTTGGTCTGAGTTGAAGAGCATTTTGAAGCGAAGTTGTGGCTGCACCATAGCGGCGAAGTTCATAGAAACTAAAACCCAGCCAGCTATGGCCGTAGAAGTTTGTTGAGTCCAAAGAAACGCACTCCTGAAGGGCATCAACCGCGGCTTGAAAAGCTTTCTTGTGATAGTGACAAATGCCCAACCAGAGAAAGGCGTTCGAGTCCTTCGGATTCAATGTCAGCGCACGATTGAACAATTTGATGCCTTCGTCGTAACGACGAAATTTTACCTGACAATAGCCTGACTGGAAATGAGCTTCAGCATCCTCTGGATCGATGTCCGACGCTTTCTCGAATATTAGCGCAGCCTCGTCGTAACGGTCGAGCACCTCCAGACAGTAGCCGAGTTCGACATAGTATGAAGCGTTGGCCGGATTGATTGAGATGGCGCGCCGACAGGCTTTCTCTGCCTCTTCGTAGTGCTTCAATTTAACCTGCGAACGCGCAAGCCAACATTGCGCTTCACTATTTGTGGGTTCCAGCAGCACAAACTTTTGATATGCGTCCGCGGCCTTCGCATAGTCTCCCATTGAATATGAGCCGCTGCCCAGCCCCAACCAGGCGTTGGTGCTTTTCGCGTCAAGCGTGACAGCTCGTTCATAGGCACCGACTGCTTCCCGGTATCGCTTCAATTTGTATAAACTCGCCCCAAGTCCACTGAACGCCGTGGAGTTCGTGGGGTCAGACTCGGTTGCCGTACGAAACAAGCTCTCTGCCGTATCCCAATGGTTGGATTCGAATTCGGCCCTCCCACGTTGGAGGAGTTCCGCTGTCGAAGTGTTGCGTGTTTGCTGGCCGAAGGCGGAGCAAATGAAAGACGCGAACCAGAGCAAGCCCCAAACACGATGGAGTGGCGTCTTCACGGCACTCACAGCAAACCAGTCCTCTTAGAAAGTTGCAAGCGGTTGGCGGTTTACAAACGCGGGATCTTATCGTTTGGTTTTGGAAACCAGTTTAACGTCCGTAATCCGCATTGTTTTGTCCGCCGCCTTGCACATGTCGTAAATCGTCAGCGCCGACACGCTGACCGCCGTGAGCGCCTCCATCTCCACGCCGGTTTGGGCCGAGATTTTCGCCGACGCGGTGATGATGATGCGGTCGCGGCTGTTCGGAATCTCAAATTTCACTTCGCAATGCGTGATGGGCAGCGGGTGACAGAGCGGGATCAGTTCGCCGCATTTTTTTGCCGCTTGAATGCCGGCGACGCGCGCCGTCGCGAGCACGTTGCCCTTCGCGATGGACTGCGACTCGATCAGTTTGATCGTCTCTTTTTGCAGCCGGATTTCGCCGCACGCGACCGCTTCGCGCAGTTGCACCGGCTTGGCTGAGACGTCCACCATGCGCGCTTCGCCATTCGTGCCGATATGCGTCAGTCGTTTCATGTTCAGCCACGAAGAAGCACAAAAGGCACAAGCCAGGAATAGCGAAATCGCATCAGGGCGCCCTGCCCTTCCGGTGGCTTCGGTTCACATCGTCCTGCACACATTTTTTAGCTTCCACACGCGCGCGGCCACTGCGACCTGGAATGGGTCGCGCTCCAATCGATCGTGAGTCGGTCCAGACTTAATCGTGTTTTGCGTTCTCTGCGCTCTTTGCGGCTCAAATTCAAATGGACTTCTTCCACTCCTCAATCGCTGCGCGCATTTGATCGGCGGCGTTCAGGCGCGGCTTCACAAACTTTGGCGCGAACCACGGGAACGTCCCCAGCAAATCGGTCGTCACCAGAATCTGCCCATCACAGTCCGGCCCGGAACCGATGCCGATGGTTGGCACGGAAATCCTCTCCGTGATCTCTCTTGCGACCGGCGGCGTGACGAGTTCCAACACGATCGCAAACGCTCCCGCATCCGCCAGCGCCTGCGCATCTGCGAGCAAGGCTTCACGCTCGGATTCCACCTTGCCTTTGACGTGATAGCCGCCTTCCTCGCGCACACTCTGCGGCAACATGCCCAGGTGCCCGAAAAAAGGGATGGCTTCCGCGATGATGGCGCGGACTTGCGGCAATATCTTGCGTCCGCCCTCGGCCTTGACCGCTTCGGCGCCGGCGGCAACAAGTCGCTTCGCATTGGCGACGGCGCTTTCGACCGTCTCGTAACTCCGATACGGGAGGTCCGCTGCCAGCAAGGCTTTCGGTTTCGCCCGCGCCGCCGCCTGCACATGATGCTCCATTTCGGCCATCCTGACGTGAGTTGTGTCGGGATAGCCGAGCACGACCATCCCCAACGAATCGCCGACGAGGATGAGGGGAATGCCGATTTCATCAAGCAGCTTGGCCATCGGATAGTCGTAGGCCGTCAGCGCGGGAATCTTCTGTCCTTTCATCCTCCGAATTATCTCGGCCGTCACCTTCGTCGCTCTCATGTCAGAACCTTCACGTTGAAACCCGGCTGCGACAAGTGGAAAATCACTTGAGCTTCTGAAACTCCGCGGCCAAAGCGGGAGGAGAAATCCGAATGACGAATGTCCAATGACGAAAGAAGTTCAAAACCCGCACGGAACATTTTTTGTTTGCCTGGACTCGACCCGGAGATAGGCTGCCCGCATCACCGTTTTCCACCATGCAAACACGAACCATGAAATCCAATCGCCGGGACTTTCTGAGAACCACGGGCCTGGGATTGGGCGCGCTCGGATTGGCGACCACCGCCGCCTTTAGCGCCGCGAAGCCGAATCTTTCCTTCGCCGCACCTTCAAAGATTCGGCTCGGTACAGTCACCTACAATCTCGCGAAAGATTGGGATCTCGCCACCATCATCAGGAATTGCCAGGATGCCGCGTTCGAAGGAGTCGAATTGCGCACCACCCACGCCCACGGCGTCGAAGTCACGTTGAACAAGGCGCAGCGCGAGGACGTGAAGCAGCGGTTTCGGGATTCAAACGTCGAGTTGATGGGACTTGGCAGCGCGTTTGATTATCACACTCCCGACCAGACGAAGTTGCGCAAAGACATCGAAGCGACGAAGGAATACATCGTTCTCGCGCACGACGTCGGCGCGTCCGGCGTCAAAGTCCGGCCCAACGGACTGCCTAACGAAGTGTCAAAAGAAAAGACGCTGGAGCAAATCGGCAGGTCGCTGCGCGAACTGGGCGAGTTCGGCGATGGTTACGGCGTGCAAATCCGGCTTGAAGTCCACGGCACGGAGACCTCGCTGTTGCCAAACATCAAAACCATCATGGATGCGGCCAACCATCGGAACGTAGGCGTGTGCTGGAATTCGAACCAGACCGACCTTGCGGGCGAAGGGCTCGACCACAATTTCAATCTGGTGAAGGCCAAAATCTTCACGGTCCACATGCGCGATCTGTATCTCGACGAATATCCATTCCGCAAATTGTTGACGGGGCTGAACGAAATCGGGTTCACCGGTTTTTGCCTTGCGGAAATCCCCGAAAGCAACGACCCGGTGCGCGTGATGAAATACTTTCGCGGGCTGTTCCTCGCGTATCAGAATCTGTTGTGACAGTTGAACCACGAATGGACACGAATGAACACCAATATATGAGACGCGAATTTCCCGAATTGCCACGAATTGCCCTGCATTCAATTCCATTGTCCATAAAACCCCCCTGTGTTTTTCTTTCTGCCCTTTGCCTCCTTCTGACGGCGGTGTCGCTCCCAGCCGCGAACAAGGACAAAGCTGACACCCGCAAACTCAATGTGTTGTTCATCGCCGTGGACGATTTGAACAACCACCTCGGTTGTTACGGCAGTCGGATTGTGAGGTCGCCGAACGTGGACCGGCTCGCCAGGCGCGGCGTGCGGTTCGATCGCGCGTACTGCCAGTTTCCGTTGTGCAGTCCGAGCCGCGTTTCATTGCTGACCGGTTTGCGGCCGGACACGACCGGGATTTTCGATCTGCAAACGGACTTTCGCAAATCGACCCTGCCCAATTTCGTCACGATGCCGCTGTTGCTCCGGCAGAACGGCTACGTCGCCACGCGCGGCGGGAAGATTTTTCATTACGGCGTGCCGGGCCAGATTGGCACGAGCGGCCTCGACGATCCGCAATCGTGGGACCAGGTGACGAACCCGCGCGGCCGCGATCGGGATGAGGAAGACAAGGTCACCAACCTCAATCCGAAACAGCGCGGCCTTGGCGCGTCGCTGGCCTGGTATGAATCACCCGGCAGCGATGACGAGTTTACCGACGCCAGGGTCGCGGCGGAGACGATCCGGTTGCTTGACGAGCACAAGGACAAACCATTTTTCATCGGGTGCGGCTTTTATCGCCCGCACGTGCCATGGATTGTGCCCAAGAAGTATTTTGACCTGTACCCGCTCGAGACAATTCCGCTGCCGAAAGGCCCGCCAAACGATCGCGACGACATCCCGCCGGCCGCGCTCTGGGTCAAACCGGCGAACTACGGGCTGAGCGACGAGGATTGTTGCCGCGCCATTCGCGCCTACTATGCCTCGATCAGCTACATGGACGCGCAGTTGGGCAAAGTGCTCGACGCGCTCGACCGGCTCAAGCTTTGGGACAAGACGATGGTGATCCTCTGGGGCGATCACGGCTGGCATCTCGGCGAACACGGTTTGTGGCAGAAGATGATGAGCCGTTGCGGAGTGCTCGCCCGCTTCTCCTCTCCCTGTGAGAGAGGGTCGGGGTGAGGGCGAGCGTCTGATTGCACTGAAGTCGCAGATAACTGTCGTGAAACCCAAACCATGAGAGCCTCCTGCATTCATTGTTTTACGATCGCGGTTTTGTCCTGTTGCTGCTTAGGCGGAACTATGGGGTTGTCAGCCGCAGCCGCGCCGAAGAGAGACCGACCGAACATTCTTTACATCATGGCCGACGATCACGCGGCCCATGCCATCAGCGCGTACGGCAGCCGGATTAACCAGACGCCAAACATCGACCGCATTGCCAAAGAAGGGATGCGGTTCGTGAATTGTTTCGTCGTCAACTCGATCTGCACGCCCAGCCGCGCGGCCATTCTGACGGGCAAATACAGCCACCTCAACGGGGTGCCGGTGTTCAACCGGTTCGACGGCAGCCAGCCGACGCTCGCGAAATATCCATCCTTCCGGGCCAGGGCGTGTACCACAACGCGGTGTTCATCGAAATGTGCGAACGCCAGAAGCGCCAGGGTTATGTCACCGATCTGATCGCGGACTTTTCCATCGAGTTCCTGAAAAGCCGGCCGAAGGACAAACCGTTTTTTCTGATGTGCCATCACAAGGCACCGCATCGCCCGTGGCAACCCGACTCCAAACACGCGCGCATTTATGACGACGTGGATATTCCCGAGCCGCCGACGTTCAACGACGATTACCGGACGCGCTCCGACGCCGCACGGGAAGCGACCATGCGGATTGATCGCGACCTGACCAGGACAGATTTGAAACAGGACCCGCCGCCCGATCTTTCCGGCGCCGCGCTCAAACACTGGAAATACGAGCGCTACATCAAGGACTACCTCGCGTGCGTCGCCGCAGTGGATGACAACGTCGGCCGCCTGCTCGATTACCTCGACCAGAGCGGCCTCGCGGAAAACACGATTGTCATTTACACGTCCGACCAGGGATTCTTCCTCGGGGACCACGACTGGTTCGACAAACGGTTCATGTACGAAGAATCGTTGCGGATGCCGTTTCTCATCCGTTATCCCGGTCATATCAAATCCGGCACAGTCAACGACGGCATGATTCTCAACGTGGATTTTGCGCCGACGCTCATGGAGTTTGCCGGATTGCCGATACCATCGGACATCCAGGGACACAGCTTCACGCCGCTGTTGCGGGGCGAAAAACCGAAGGACTGGCGCACGGCGATGTATTATCGCTATTACCACTATCCCCAGGACCATCGCGTTCAGCCGCACTACGGCATCCGCACGGAGCGTTACAAACTGATTTACTTCAACAAAATCGATCAATGGGAACTGTTCGATTTGCAGAAAGACCCGCGCGAACTGAACAACGTCTATGCGGACCAGGCCTACGCCGAAACGGTGAAGCAATTGAAGGACGATCTCAATCGGTTGAAGAAGGAACTGAAGGATGAGGACCGGTTCGCCAACGGCGTGCCCAAGGACGCGCCGTGATGGGCACCGTCGCCGTGAGAAGCGGGCAGGCCAGACTTTAGTTCTGCCGCCACCAGCCAATTTTCCAAACCGAACGGCGTTTCAAACCACGGAGCCGCGGGGCAAGAGTTTCTCGAAGATAATAAGGGGACTTCAAAAGCCGCGGTGCAGCGACAGAAAGTAGCCGTTGTCGCACCTGGGGCGCAAATCAGAATTTGGACAGCCGCAGCTCGATATGTCCGCCACGGAGTGGCGGAAGATGGTAGCCCACGGCGTGAGCCGTGGGGAACCATGCGCCCTCGCGAAAAGCCCTGTCAGGGGCGACAGAGTTGGGTCCAGGAGGACTTTCTTTCGCCGCTTCGCGGCTCAAATTTTCAATACCCAAACCCACGGCTGACGCCGTGGGCCACCCTCTTGCCGCTGCTCCGCAGCTTTCTACCCCAGCTATCAAAAACGGATTTGCCGACCTGATCCAACAGCCTGGTGGGTTGACCACCACCCTCTGTGCAGCTATTCTGACCGCCATGCAGGGAAGAAAGATTCAACTCCATGTTAATCGGCTATTATCCAATAGCATTGAATTTTTTCCATATAAGGAATAGTTAGGCGACGTTCACGCATGAGCATCTCCAGAGTATTCGGACTCGTGTTCGCGCTGCTTCTGAGCTTTGTTGCGCTGGTGGTCCTCTTGTTTGGCATGATGATCTCTGCGCATGAGCCAGGCAGCCACAGTGTCTTCCAGTGGATTCTGGGGTTGGCAATAGCCTCCGTGCCTTTTCTATTTACGTTCTGGTTTGTGTACCGGTGCTTTTGCACAGATGAGATGCCGGCGGCGGAGATCCTCGGCTGGATTGTGAGGCCCAGAGCATTGCTGCGGGCCATCGTTGCTGAGTTGTGCCTGCTGGTAATTGTCGTGGCGTCCTACTTTGTCCTTATTTCCGTTCTATGAGTTATTCTACGTCGCCCAACCAGCCGAATGCAGCGAACCGCGCGATCGCGTCTGGGTTGCAATCCGTACAACGGTGGCGCGGGTCGCTGATCCGGGACGTTCGGCCCTGTAACGGCTGCTTGCTGGCTGCTCACAACGCAGAGATGTAGAAAGAATGAAACGTCGGGGAATCGTGTTGATCTCAATGGCTTGGCTGGCATCCAATCCATCGCCGCAACATAGACCGCCTTCGACCAATGGGCCGCTTTTGCTTGCTGTAACACGACAGATCAGAACCGCGAATGAGTTGACCGTCGTCCAACGGGACGGGTTAACGCGCAGGCTCGCCATGACATCATCCACAGCCGTATCAGAGCTGCGTAATGTTCTCATGATTCAGAATTTGGAGGCCGAGGTATTCGAGCCGTTGAGGCGGATTTCTTTTCGTGTGTTTCGCGGGCTTTTAGGTTAGTGAGCAGGCCTGACGACACTGCGTTTTCGGAGAAACCGATGAACCTTGGATTGCCGAACCAGCCGACGAGCGTGAGACCGGTGTGTCGAAACGTCCGCTGCCCTCTTCTGGAGAGGTCGGGGAGGGGCCTGGCAACGCGAGTCGCAGGCGCGATCAGGCTCTTGGGCGTTTGCTTGACGGCTTCGCTGGTCACAACAGCAGCAGCGCAAAGCAACGTTGAATTGGTGGAAGTCCGAAAAATCTGGGACCGGGCGCCGCACAACGCGTTCACGGACCTCCTTCGGTTCAACGACAAATGGTTCTGCGTGTTCCGCGAAGGCAAAGCTCACGTCTCAACTGATGGCGCGCTGCGGGTCATTGCGTCGGAGGATGGCAAAAACTGGACCTCGGCGGCTTTGCTCGCTTACCCGCAAGCGGATTTGCGCGACGCCAAGATTACGGTGACACCGGACAATCGCCTGATGTTGAGCGGCGCGGCGGCGTTACATCAGCCGGCGGAGTTCAAACATCAATCGCTCGCCTGGTTTTCAAAAGAGGGGCGAGAGTGGAGTGAGCCTGTCAAAATCGGCGATCCGAACCTGTGGCTCTGGCGGGTGGCATGGCACAAAAACACGGCTTACGGCATCGGCTACGACACTGCGGCGGGAAAATTCGTTCGCCTTTACTCAAGCCGGGACGGACGCAGGTTCGACCCGCTCGTTTCCAGTCTCTTCGACGAAGGCCAACCCAACGAAACTTCCCTCCTCTTCCAGCCCGACGACACCGCCCTTTGCCTGCTGCGACGCGATGGTAACGCGGCATCGGCGAAACTGGGCCTCGCCCGGCCGCCTTACACAAATTGGGACTGGAGGGACCTCGGTATAAAAATCGGCGGGCCGCACATGATTCGTTTGCCCGACGGTCGCATCGTCGCCGCGGTTCGACTTTATGACAATGGCGCGCGGACGTCATTGATGTGGCTCGACTCGGACGCCGCCAAACTGACCGAGTTTTTGAAATTGCCGTCCGGCGGGGACACGAGCTATGCGGGATTGGCGTGGCACGAAGGGTTGCTTTGGGTCAGCTACTATTCATCACACGAGGGCAAGGCCTGCGTTTACCTGGCGAAAGTGAGAATACCGCTGAACCAGTAGCGTCGCGCGTCTCCACGCGAGCGTGCGCTGAGGACACCACACGCTACATCCAGGCCAGGACGCGTTCTGTAATGTCCCTATTTGGTGGCGGCGGTGCTGCCGCACCGCCGTGCGCCGCGGCAGCGGCGCACCCACCGAAAGCAAATCAGGATACTGCCAGCCTTTCGCCTTGGTTGCGTTTTGTCGGGCTGCGGTCTATTTTTGAGCGAAGCCAACAGGCGGGAACGCAAACGCGCTAAAGGTTTGCTTCCTGCCGCGACACTCAGGTTCCGCGGCGAACGTTCTGGAACCTCGCGGAGCGGACAACAACAAACCAAAGGCCCGTCATGAAAAACATCAACGAATGCAGACGGTGGATTGAATCGCACATGGACATCGTCATTGATCTGGTCCGCATGTATCTGGGAGTCGGGTTGTTCGTCAAAGGGATTTACTTCCTGATGCATCAGGGGGAACTGAAAAAACTGCTGGAGGGAGCGGACAACCTGGCGTTCGGGCAGGGCGCGGTAGCTCATTATATTATCCCGGTCCATCTGGTGGGCGGACTGTTGCTGGCCATCGGTCTTTTGACCCGGCTGGCGGCGCTGGCCCAGATACCGATTCTGATCGGCGCAATCTTCTACATCTGGCTGCCGGAGGTGCGGAAGGAAAGTCGTCAGACCCAGGCACACTCACCGGCATGACCCGCCACGCGGCGCCGCCACACGCTGACGCGTCCTTCCCCATGAACCTCGTAGCCGCCGATGTGAGTCGGCGCACTTGTTTGCTTTTGAGGCAAAGGATCAGCGCCGACTCACGTCGGCGGCTACGGTTCAGGGGATTCAACGCGCGAATCGTAAATCTCTCGCCGTCGGAAAAGGAGAGCGACGGGGTCAGGGGACGCGCAGCCTTTCGGAAATGATTTCCGGCAACCGCTCTGCTAAAGAAAAGCCGGTGCGACGGCTGTTCTACTCGTCAATCAGTTCACACTCCAAAGACCTTGTTATCGCCCGAAAATCCGATACAGTCCGCCGCGTGAAAATCAAACCTTTTGCCCATGAACACATTTTGTTCGTTTCGATCTGCCTTCTGGCCCTCGCGACCGGGCCTGCGTCTGCTGCCGATGGAAAATCCGGTATCGGTCTCAAGTTGATCGCCGAAGGCTTCACTTCACCCACGACCCTTATCCCGCTCGACGATGGTTCGGGGCGGTTGCTCGTGGCCGATCAAATCGGGATCATTTACGTGCTGACAAAGGACGGCATCAAAGCGGAGCAACCGTTCTTTGACGTGCGCAGCCGACTGACGAAATTGATCGAAGGTTTTGACGAACGCGGCCTGCTCGGCCTGGCGCTGCATCCGCGCTTCAAGGAAAACCGGAAGGTTTACCTGGAATACAGCGCGCCGCGCCGCGACAGCGCGCCGTCAGACTGGGACAGCACGCTGCACGTGTCCGAGTTCAAAGTCTCCGAAGCTGATCCAGCGCGCGTCGATCCCTCGTCGGAGCGCGTGTTGCTGGAGATCGACAAGCCTTGGTTCAACCACAACGCGGGCTGCCTCGCCTTCGGGCCGGATGGCTATCTTTACATCTCCGTCGGCGATGGCGGCAACGCGAACGACGAAGGCCGGGGCCATTCGCCGCAAGGCAACGGCCAGGACACGACCGTGTTGCTTGGCAAAATCCTGCGCATCGACGTGGACAAGGGGAATCCTTGCGCGTTTCCGTCGGACAATCCATTCGCCGACGGGAAGAAAGGCCGTCCGGAAATTTTTGCCTACGGAATGCGCAACGCCTGGCGCATTTCGTTCGACCGCGGCGGCAACCACGAGCTGTTCGCCGGGGACGTCGGCCAGACGATGTTTGAAGAAGTGGATATCATCGTGAAGGGCGGCAATTACGGGTGGAACATTCGTGAGGGATTCCATTGCTTCAATCGCCAGGACGCGCTCCACCCATTGGAGGATTGTCCGAAGGTCGGCGCGTCCGGCGAACCGCTGCTCGATCCGATTCTGGAATACAAAAATATCAACGGCCAGCGCAAAGACCCGGAGGCGCGCGGCATCAGCGTCACCGGCGGCTACGTCTATCGCGGCAAGGCGCTGCCGCAACTGGAAGGCAAATATGTTTTCGCCGACTGGTCGCGCAATTTCGTGTTGCCGGACGGAGCGCTGTTCGTCGCGACACGGCCTAACTCGCCCGGCGAAAAGAAATGGACGATGGAACCGCTCGAACTGGTGTCACCGAAAAAAGTCGGCGCCTTCATCGTTTCCTTTGGCCAGGACGCCGACGGCGAGCTTTACGTTTTGACGAACGGCCGAAACTTGATTACCGGCAGCACTGGAAAAGTTTACAAACTGGTGCCGATGTAGTCACTCAAGCGAGTCTGACCGCTATCTGGCCGGCACGAGGAGCGCGAGACATTTGCACGCGCCGCCAGCCTTGATGAATTCGTTCATCGGCAATTCATGGGTGCGATAGCCCGCCTTGTCGAGTAAACGGCAGAGCCCTGGACAACCGGCCGGCAACACAATATCACGCTCCAACACGATCGCGTTGCAGGCAAAGTGAACCGCTTCCTCGCGCGCAACTTCGATCAATGACGCGCAATGTTCACGAATGGCGCGCTGGCCGTATCCATCGAACGCCTCCGGAAACCAGATCGCGCTGCCATCCGGCAACGGGCAGAAGCAAGTGTCGAGATGATAAAACCGCTCGTCCACCAGTTCGACCGAAACCACGAGGTTGTGCAACAACTCGGTCAGGAACAGGTGCGATTGGATGTCCGAGCGGAACCGGTAACCGCAAAACAAAACGTCACCGCAAAAGAGCCCGTCGCCCTCGCCTTCAAAAATGAGCTTGGGCGGCAGCTTCACCACTTCGAACCCGTGCTCGGCAAACCAACGCTCGAAATGACCTTCTTCGCCCCGCCGTTCCTTGTGCCGGAAGCTGCTGAGAATGAATCGCCGGCCGATTACCAGCCCTGCGTTCGCGGTAAACACCAGATCCGGCAAACCCGGCTGGGGCGCCAACAGATCGATTTGACAACCGAGCGTTCTGAGCGTGTCGCACAACGCCTTCCACTGAACACTCGCCAGCCCTGGTTCTGCATTCCGCGTCCGGCGCATCCAGGGATTGATCTCGTATTCAATGCCGTAGTAATCAGGCGGGCAGAGCAGCAACCGGCGCATCGGCTTTCACCTCCTTCACAGGACCCCCGACAAACCCGGTCAGCTCGCGCAGGAACGGCTCCAGATCGGTGACCAGGCCGATGGCCTGAAACGTCCCGCGGTCAGCCAGCTTGGTGACGACGGACGGGTTGATGTCAACGCAGATCGTTTTGACGGACGCCGGCAGCATGTTCCCTACGGCGATAGAGTGCAGCATCGTGCCCATCATCAACGCGTGGGTCACGCCGACTAACTGCGAACGCATCGCCCGCTGCGCTTCCAGGGCGTCGGTAATTACTTCCGGCAGCGGACCGTCGTCGCGAATCGACCCCGCGAGCACGAAACCGGTTTTCTGGCGCACACATTGGTACATCACGCCCTGGCGGAGGACGCCTTTGGCCACGGCCGCCGCGATACCGCCGGCCGCGCGGATCGTATTGATCGCGCGCATGTGGTTCTCGTGCCCTTCCTCGGCCACCGCCCCTTCGCGCAGATAAACGCCGAGCGACGTGCCGTAGAGCGCGTGCTCGATGTCGTGCGCGGCGAGCGCGTTGCCGGCAAAGAGCAGGTCCACGTAACCCCAGCCGATCAATTTCTCCAGATGCTCACCGGCGCCGGTGTGAACGATGGCCGGCCCGCCGACGACCAGGACTTTTCCACCGGCCCGTTTTGCCTTGCGAAACTCTTCCGCCATCTCGCGAATGACTGCGCTCTTGGGCTTCTCGCTCGAGATGTTGCTCGCCATGAATTCGAACGCATCGGTCTTTGCGGTGGAACGCTGATGGGGAACAACGCGGACACCGCGGTGACCAACGACAAATTCCATCCCCTTCCGAACGTCACAAAACTTCAGGGCGGTGGCAGTCTGCGGCCCGCGGTCAACGGCGATTCCACTGTCCATGATTGCGGGCCGGACCTCGAGCCATCGTCCAGTGAGGTGAATGAAGGTTTGCTGATTGGTCGTGACATAGAAGTCCTCCGGGAAAACGCCGTCGGCCGGGGCCGGAGCAAGCTGAACTTCAGCCTCACAAACCACCTCGGCGCCGTGCAGGCGCAGCCGGCGGACGAGGTCATCCATGATTTCAGGTGACGGGCCGGAAACCTCGATGCGGGCAAAGCTCGGATCGGTCCGCTCCTGGCCGATCCGGATCTCCAGGATCCTGAAATTGCCTCCGCGACCGAGAATTTCGTCGAGCACCTTTGGCAGAATCAACGAATCAATGATGTGCCCGCGCAGTTCAATTTGTTCGGAAAACATAACCGTTCTTGCTCGTGAGTTCGTGGCTGGCCTGGTTTCGATTTGGAGCACCCATATGCGCCTGGCTGGCTGCCTCAATCTAGCCCAAATGTCCGGTTTTTCACCCACCCTCTCGGCGCGATGACAGCCACGCAGACCCGGAGAGCGCAAAGGCGACTGATTCGCACACGCGAGTCATTCGAGCATGCCGCGCTATCTCGAACGGCAC
>QHPA01000463.1 GCA_003218935.1 Verrucomicrobiota bacterium | reverse complement strand
GCCAGCGCCGTGAACCGCTCCTGGCCCAAGCGCACGGACTCGATCTGACGCCCCGCCGAGTCGTTCCCGTCCCCGGCCTCGAAGACGCGCCGAAACACCGGGATCAACCGCGGATCGGGTCCGGCCTCTCCCAGCGTGGAGGCGGCCACGTTGCCGTCGGCGACAAAGACGATTTCACTATGCGTGAGTTGTTTAATCTCCCTCGCGAGCGACTGGCTCATCTCGTGTATCAACGAGAGAGCGCCCGCGTGTTCGCTCACCGACACCGGCAGCGAGACGACTTCCCACAAACTCCCCCTGGCGGTGATCGTGGCGATGTTGAAGCTTCCGTTCAATGCCTGGGTCACGGACGGCGCGCAGGCCAGCTCCAAATCCGCCCAGGTCGCGCCGTCTGCCTTCTGAGCGCCCACCGGCGATCGGCCCGTGCCGGCGGTGAACATCGCGGCGTCGGCGCCGAGTTCATCGAGGAGTTCCTCGAGCAGGAATTCGAGCGTTTTCGGATCATCACGCTGGAGGACCTGGCGCAGACGGCTGTCGGTGGCCAGGCTGGCGTAGCGTGACTTGAGATCATCCGTGCGCGTCTCCTGATAGTAAGCGAACGCGGCGTCCGCCGTCTCGACAGCCTGGCGCGCCTGCGCGTGCAGTTGACGGACGAAATGACGATTGACCAGCCAGAACATGAACCCGACCAACGTCACCAGGATCAGGAACATTGGCAGCAGCACCTTGCCCTGAAATCGCAACCGCCATTGAGGCAATCGGGTTCTCATAAGGGCGCTTCAATATTGAGGCAGACCCTTGATCCCCAGAACAAAGTCCACTTTGACCATGCCTTGTTCCGGCACCTTGATCTCCTTCACCTGCGAGGGCATTCGCTCATGCCACGCTTTGAGGCGATACGCGCCCGGCGGCACGTTGGTGATCGTGAACGAACCCTTCGCGTCCGTCGCGGCGAAATAGGGATTTTCAAGCACGAGGATGACACAGTGCATCTTGCTGTGGATGGAGCAAAACACATCGACCCGGCCGGGCTTGTCGAACGTAACCTTCTTCACCTCGTTTTTATACAATCCCAGGTCGAACGGTTTCGCTTCCGAGGAGGAGTAAACGTTGTGCAAAATTTCGTCCTGATTCGGCCAGGCAACCGTCGTTCCGATCACGACCGGCAACACGTGCGGTTTGAACGTGGCATCCTTCTGAGTCACCACCTCCAGCGGTTTCGCGGGTGGCGTCGGTTTCTCCGCCGTCGGCTGGTCCACGTAAACGACGAAGTCGCGCAACTGCGTGTAATCGACGCGCTCAACGAACTTGAACTTCCGGCTCTCGTACTTTCCGCCGCCGTCGGGCGCCGATTCGACGCCAGGTTTGCCTTCGGCACGCACGGTGCCGGTGATGTCGCCGGCAAACGCGGTCGCCAGCCCCATGGCCATGATGAAAACGAGCGTCAACGATTTCACAATTCAAAAACGCAGCGCCACTTCGGCAGCGACCAGGTCTTCGTGGTCGCGAGGTTTGCCGCCGAGTTCCTGTCCGCGGTTCAATGAGTATTCGACCTTGAGGACCAGGTCGCGGCTCCAGCGATAGCCCGCGCCGAGGCTGAGCCGCCAGAGGCCCTCCGTCAGGTTTCCAAATAAACGCTGGCCAAAGTCGCCGGCGCCGACGAGTGGAAAACCGTCCGGCGCGAAAACCTGGCTCCGTTGTCATCAAATCGCAACCAGCCGCCGGCGGACTTCAAGTGGCCGCGCGGCCAGAGAAATTGCGCGTCGCCTTCCAACAGTTCGGCATGGAATTTCGTCGTGGTTGCGGCAGCGCCGAGCTGGCGGATGAAACCGCCGCCGAACCACAGTTCTGAGAACTGGTCCTTCTGCACGTCGAGGTTGCCCGTGCGCATGGCGCTGGCGCTCAAGTGCAGCCACTTGGCCGGATCGTAACCAATCTTGCCCACGACCGCTTTATCTGCCTCGCCGTCGCGTAACAGCGGATGTCCGCCGTTTTGCACCGCCAGGACGTACTGAAGCTGCTTCCACCTTCCGTAAAGTTCGACCCCTTCGTCCACGCCCCAGAGATCGCTCAACGAATGTGAAATCAGCGGATTATCGATCGCGTCGCGCGCGAGGTATTCCTCGCCGAACGGGATATCGATGCGACCGGCGCGCACGTTGAGCAACCGGTCCTGGCCCCAGAGCCGGGAGACGTTCTCAAAATCAACGTAGAGTTCGCCCAGTTCCAGGTATTCCTCGTCCTGTTCGCGGGTGATGAGATTCGCCTCCGCAAAGAAATACACGTCCTGGAACACTTTCGCGTCGAGGAACAATTTCGCCTCGTCCACACGAAACTCGGCGTTGGGGAAATGGCCTTGTGAACCCTGGTGAAAAAAGGCCAATCCGCCCTCGCCGCTCAGAACGACGTTTTCGGACGAAAGCCCGCGCGTGAGCAGGCCGGGTTGGGTGGAGCGGTCGGAAGTTCCCGCATCGGTCGAGGCGGCTGGGGCATTTTCGCGGCCGCGTTCCAGGTCGTTCAATCGCTCGCTGAGGCGCTTGACTGCTTCCGACTGTTGCCGCAACTGTTCCTGCAACGCACGATTTTGTTCCTGCAACTGCCGCAACTGCGTCGCCAGATCATTCGTGTCGGCGGCAATCAGGCCATTTGCCATTGCGCAGAGGCAAAACATCAGCGCAAAGGGCAGCGCCCGGCGCCGGGCTCGCGGGAGTGGAGTGCTCATCGGCGAACGCACGCGAACACTAGCCGTGACCGTCCGATTGCGCCAAGTCATTTCTGCTGACGCCTTATAGATAGAGCCTCCTGACGCCGGCTGCTACGGGAAAAAACTTCCTCGCCTTCCCCGCCGCTTGCGCCTATCTTCTGCGCCTGTTTTCGTGGGATTTACGATTCAACGATTCAACGATTCAACGATTCAACGATTCAACGATTCAACGATTCAACGATTCAACGATTCAACGATTCAACGGTTCAACGGTTCAACGATGACATCGTCCGAAATCCGCCAGTCGTTCCTCGACTTCTTCAAGTCGAAGCAACACACCATTGTGCCCTCGTCCAGCCTCCTGCCCGAGTCGCCAAATCTGCTGTTCACCAACGCCGGCATGAACCAGTTTGTCCCCATCTTCCTGGGCCAACGGAAGCCGGACGTGGACAAATGGCCCGGCGCGATAGTGGGAGCCGACACTGTCGGGACGCGCGCGGCGGACACGCAGAAGTGCATCCGCGCCGGCGGCAAACACAACGACCTCGAAGACGTCGGCCTCGACACGTATCACCACACCTTCTTCGAGATGCTCGGCAACTGGTCGTTTGGAGATTACTTCAAAAAGGAAGCGATTGAGTGGGGCTGGGAACTGCTCAGCAGCGTCTGGAAATTTCCCGCTAACCGTCTCTACGCCACAGTCTATAAACCCGGCGCGGGCGATCCGTCCGAATTCGACCAGGAAGCCTACGGCCATTGGGAACGACTGTTCAAAGCCGCCGGTCTCGATCCGAAGGTCCACATCATTTACGGCAACAAGAAGGATAATTTCTGGATGATGGGTGACACGGGTCCGTGCGGTCCGTGCTCGGAGATTCACGTCGATTTGACGGCGACCGGCGACACGAAAGGCAGCCTCGTCAACCAAGGCGACTCGCGCTGCATCGAAATCTGGAACCTGGTCTTCATCCAGTTCAACGCAAACCCGGACGGCACCTTCACGCCGTTGTCCGCCCGGCACGTCGATACCGGCATGGGTTTCGAGCGCGTCACGAGCATTATTCAGGCAACACAGGGATTCAAAGACTTCGCCAAGTCGAAAATCTCGAACTACGAGACGGACATCTTCCGTCCGATCTTCGACGCGCTGGAGAAACTCTCCGGCAAGGAATACGGCTCCACGCTGCCGCCCGCCGATCTATCAACCATCAACCC
>QHPA01000182.1 GCA_003218935.1 Verrucomicrobiota bacterium | reverse complement strand
ACAACCTGCACTTTATCAGCGCGTCAATGTCGAAGGGACAGCTCACCTGCTGGAAGCCGCCCGGCTCAACCGCGTGAAGAAAATCACCGTCGCGTCGTCCTCTTCGGTTTACGGCGTTAACTCGAAGGTGCCGTTCGCCGAGAGCGACCCCATTTTCTCCGCGATTTCACCCTACGCCGCCAGCAAGCTGGCGTGCGAAGCGCTCGGGCACGTTTATCATCACGTCTATGGCATGGACATCGCGATGCTCCGCTTCTTCACCGTCTATGGCCCGCGCCAGCGGCCCGACCTCGCGATTCACAAATTCGCCCGGCTCATCAGCGCGGGGAAGCCGATTCCCGTCTTCGGCGACGGCTCGAGCGCGCGCGATTACACCTGCGCGAACGACACCGTGGACGGCGTGATCGCCTGCACGCAAAAGGAGTTCGGCTACGAAATCTTCAACCTCGGCGAATCGCAAACCGTCACCCTGAGCCGCCTCATCGAACTGCTGGAAAAGCGCCTCGGCAAAAAGGCGATCATTGACCGCCAGCCGCCGCAACCGGGGGACGTGCCGATCACGTTTGCGGACATTTCCAAGGCGGAGAAGATGCTCGGCTATTATCCGAGGATCAAAATTGAAGAAGGAATGCGCCTTTTTATAGAGTGGTTTCTGCAGAAGGCGAAAGCGGAAAACGTCGCAAGCTCGCAATCCGGCTAAAGACTCGCAGCCCTTTTTCTTTTTTGAAGGCAAGGCCGACAAGAAGCTGGTGGCCACCTGTTCTGCTCTTGCTGATGTTAAGCACGTATTCCCTCACCCGGCCTGAGGCCACCCTCTCCCCATGAAGCCAGAAGAACATCCAACGCCGAACATCGAATGGCATCGCGAATCCTCGCTCACTTCGGCGTTCGAAGTTCGATGTTGGACGTTCGATGTTTTCCATCGGTTCTGGGGTTTCAACGCGCGAATTTTCATTCGAGGAATCTCTCCCCATCGGATGGGAAAGGGACAGGGTGAGGGGTCTTCGGAAATCTTGCAGACCGGACTCGATAGGGTGGTAGTGCCAAGATCCCTTTTCCCACAACCCGCTTTATTCAGTTGACAGATCACGAAAACAGGCAGACAAAAAGACACCGACGAAAGCGTTCAAAGGAGTATTTATGAAGCATTTTTCACTGACTCGATGGGGTGCCAAAATTCTTATATTTGGCGCACCTTTTTGGGGTGCCTTGATTTCGACGCCAAAGCTGTTGGCACAAGGCTGAGTGCCCGCGCGATTTATGGCGCTCAGTTTGGGCGCCGAAGGTGTATCGCATTTGGAAGGTGGGCAGTGGGAGGCCTCGGTGAACTACCGTTACCTGGCCTCGGCTGATGGTTACATTGGCGACCGGGTCTGGCCCCAGTACCCGCAGGTGATTGGGGCGAAGATTTCGATCCACTCGATCGACTTGCAAGCGACCTATGCGTTTACTCCTCGTTTCAGCGTCAGCCTCACGATGCCGTTTGTTCACGGGGAAGTTTCCAGCCTCGTCGAGCACGATGGGGTCCGGCACACAACCAGCGCGGGCGGGTTGGGAGACATACGGCTGGTCGCCAATGCCTGGTTGCTCGACCCTGACAAACACAAGGATGGAAATATTTCCTTCGGGATCGGGGTCAAAGCGCCTACGGGTGATGAAAAGGCGACCGACACGTTTTACAAAACCACGGGACCTGAAACTCGCCCCGTGGACATTGCAATCCAGCCCGGCGATGGCGGCTGGGGCATCAATCTGGAATTGGTCGGCTACCGGAAGATCATCGACCGGCTCTACGGTTACGTGTCGGGCTTCTACCTCATCAACCCGCGCGAGCAGAATGGCGCCTTTACCTCGATTCCCCAATATGGCGCAGTGCGGAATTTATCCGTGCCGGACCAATACCTGGGCCGAGTTGGAGTCGCCTATGCAATTTGGCCTAAGCAGGGGCTATCGCTCAGCTTCGGCGGACGGATTGACGGCATTCCGCCGCGCGACCTGATCGGCGGCAGCGAAGGCTTCCGGCGGCCAGGGTTCTCGGTTTACGTCGAACCGGGCATCTCGTGGACGGGTGGCAAGAACACATTCAATCTCTTCACGCCGGTGCTCGTGGACGCCAACCGAGAGAAGAACATCTACGACGATCGCTACGGCGGCCATGGTCCTGGCGCCTTTGCGGATTTCCTGATCATCGCGAGCTTCACGCGGCGGTTTTGATTCGCGTGCTGATGTTATGGATTGAGCAAGACTCGATTGTGTTCGTAATTGTCGTGTAGTTTTCGAAAAAATGCCTGGAATTCCCGATCGCCACGCAGGTTCTGAAGATTGCGATCATTCTTGAAACAAGGATAACAGGGGTTTCCGTCCTCGGCCGATTTTTTGAGCCATTCCATTGCCGGTTCTTTTTCATTCAACAAGGCGTACGCGGAACCGATATTATAGGAGACGTGATGGAAGTGGATGAAGCGGTTTTCCCATGCCTTGGCTCCTCTGATTTTTTCTTTGGCTTTCTCCGAGTGTCCACGCTTTGCATCAATGATTGCGAGTGTGCTCAGCAACAATGGATCATCCGGTTCCGGTAGTTTTTTCAGATAATCTTCCAACACCTTGGACGCTTCGTCTGTTTGCTCCAGGTAAAAAAGGCACGTGCCAAGTTGCCATGCCTTTATGCGGGGATGGAAAAAGGCCGCTTCAGGTAACGGCTTCAAGTTGTTTAAGGCCTGCAGATAATCTCCGTCCGACATAAGGATCCAGCCTCGAATCCATTTGGGCGTTGGATCTAATGGGTAGCTTTTAAGCTCCTGCTCCAGTTCCTTAATGGCTTCCTTGAGAAATCCAAAGTGACCATAGACAAATGCCAGATTAAAATGAGCGTTTTTGACTTTGGGATTTAATTTGATCGCCTTGCGCTGGTATTCAACGTCGCGGACCGCGTCCCACCGTTGGGCGGGGGTGAAGAATAACGCTCCTCGAATTACCCAGGCATCGGCCAAGCCCTGGTCGAGCGACAGTGCCTTGTCGGCCGCCTCCAATGCCTTTGCGTCCCAACCGCTGCGAGGCTCCCAAACGGTATCGAGCTGGCGGCACGCATAGGCTTTGTTTACGTAGGCTCGCGCAAAATTTGTATCCTGTGCAATGGCTTGTTCAAACCAATCCACCGCCTTCTTTAGTTCATCCTTGCTGCTGTTGCTGAAAAGGTACGATTTTCCCCGGTTGTAGAAATCAATCGCCTGCGGGTTCTTTGTCCCGACGCTTTCCTCAGCATTCCCCAAGGCGCCCTGCTTCACGACAAAAACGCCCAAGGCAACCAGCGCGGTCAATATGATTCCCACAATCGCGGCAGCACGCGCCACCTTTCGGCGCCTGGTCGACCTCTCGCAAGCCGTACGCTTCGCCTGGCGCTGCGGTACGGAACGAAGCGCCCGCGCAAGCTGTTCGTTTCACGAGCGGCCACCGCGGCCTGTCGTTGAGCCACCTCAGAGTGCCGTTTTTCTAGGGTCCGAAGATTGGTTGCCAACTCTCCCGCGCTGGCGAACCGCTCCTCCGGATCGCCGGCAAAACATTTTTCCAAATCTTCTCTCAGCAAAGGATCGCTGATCCTCTTGGTCCAATCCATGGTCACCGGGCGCGTGAAATCTTTAATCAATAACTGATACAAAACGACTCCCAGCGAGTAAATGTCCGAGCGATTCGAAGCGGGCTCGCCGGCGAGAAGCTCCGGCGCCATGTAAAGATGAGTCCCGGCTTGCGAAGAAGAACCGGGCGAGAGCATCGTCTGGGTGAAGCCCATCCGCGTCATTCCCGCCAACGCTTCTTGCGAAACCACCTGTCCGATGCCAAAATCCGTTAGCTTGACTTCCAATTTTCGGATTTCGGATTTCGGATCTGTCGAGGACGAGGAGAGTTCGTTTGCAGGCTTTGGCAGAACGCCGGGGTCCCATTCCGTATTCCGCACTCCGCATTCGGCAATCAAGATATTCGAGGGCTTTACATCCCGATGAATCACTCCGGCTTCATGCGCCGCTTGCAAGCCATCCGCCACCTGCGCCACAATCTCCAGCCGCCCGGCTACCGAAATATTTTCAAATCCTTCTTTCTCGCACCAGGCTCTCAAGTCCGTAGCCACGGCATAGTCCATCACGATATAAAACGGCGGCTCGTCGAAGAACACTTCCTGGATGCCGACGATGTTCGGATGGTGACCGACCCTGTCTTTGAGCACGCGGAACAGCGTCACCTCGCGTTTAAGTGAACGCACTCGATCCGCCCGAAAACAGAATTTGAACACACGCCGGTCCTTGAGCTTCTCGTGGCGGCCCAGCCACACTTCGCCAAACCCGCCCTCGCCCAGCTTCCTTTCCAACACCCACTCCGTGCCCGGAACCTTCTGTTCCAGCGCGGGGCGCCAACCCATCACCGGTTCGCTCTCATCGGAGACGTGGCGTCGCGCCTTCTCTGAACTCGTCGGCGGTGTGAGCGCGCCTTTGCCAGCCTCGCCCACCTCACAGACCTCCAGTGGCTCTTCCACTCCTTTCAAAAGGTACGGCCCGTGGTTCAGCCAGGAAAGCGGGCCCACACCCTCCACGTCTTGTCCCCGCAACACCTGGCGCGCGTTATCGAACACAAAGCGCGTCATCAGGATTTGATCGCCCTGGCCCAGTGACATCAGCCGCGCGCAGGTGTCCACATGAATTCCAGAAGGGGCTTTGGTCTTCTCCGAATTCACTCCCTCGATCAACACTTCACCCACGTGAATCCCGATCCGATCGCTGATCGGATGACCTTTTTGGGAGAAAGCCCGGAGTTTCGATTGAACCCGGAGTGCGAACTTGACCGCATCCGACGGTTTGCTGAAGACGACGAAAAACGAGTCGCCCGCCGTTTCGATCTCCTCACCTTCCTGGAAGGCCGCAAGCGTCTCACGGACCAACGCATGATGCCCCTTGATGAGGGCAACCGCCTCGTGATCACCCACCTCATTCTTGAGCCTGGTCGAGCCGACGATGTCGGTGAAGACCATCGCGGCCAGTTTGCGTTCTGTTGAGTCGTGAGGCATACGCGTCACAGCGTCTCGAGTCTGGCTGTCATCTCTCCAGGTTCATTTGCCGCAATAGCGCGGTGAATCGTCGCTCAGAGCGCAAGCTGTCGAGTGATGGGTCTACTTTCGTGTAAACACTCCCAGATTATCCGCCGTTCGCTCCGCCCACGCCATCTCCAGCCAGTTCAGTGCCTGAGTGACCAAACCAATGCGATGCCTGCGCCGGAACTCTTCCACGCGAACCCGCTGGTCTGGGGCAATCTGCGGGTTCATGACAAGCGCAGATTATCAGAACGTTATGGCCGACACAGCATAAATTTGTTCCTCGACCACTCGACACTCGCTTCTCTCGCCGGTAAGCTGCGCGGCGTGACACCGTGCTTCCGGCATCCTGCCGGAAGGTTCGGCACGACCTGCCAGCGAAACGCCGGCTGCACGCCAACTCGCGGGAACCAACATGAGCCACGCCGCAAAACTTCTTCGCGAACTCATCGCGCTTCCGAGCGTGAACCCCGCCTTTTTGCCCCCAGGCGATCCGCGCGCGGGCGAGCAGCGCGTGGCCGATTTTCTCGCCGCCATCACCGCGCGCGCCGGACTGGACGTGGAAGCGCAGGAGGTTTTTCCCCATCGCGCCAATTTGCTTGCCCGGCTTGCTCCTTGGGGCAAGACACGTCAACGAATCCTGTTGGCGCCGCACCTGGACACCGTCGGCGGCGAATCGCCGGAAATTTTTCGACCGCGGGAAAAGCATGGCCGTTTGCACGGTCGCGGCGCGTGCGATACCAAAGGCAGCGTGGCCGCGATGTTGACCGCGCTGACTGAACTTGCCCGATCCGCGCGACGGCCCGGACAAACCGAAATTGTGTTCGCCGGTCTGGTGGACGAGGAAAACGGGCAGGGCGGTTCGCGCGCGCTGGTGGCCAAAGGATTCAAGGCCGATCTCGCGATTGTCGGCGAGCCGACTCGGTTGCGGATCGTCACCGCGCACAAAGGCGATTTGTGGCTGCAGTTGGAGAGGCGCGGCAAAGCGGCGCACGGCGCGCGACCGGAACTGGGGCGCAACGCCGTTCATGCCATGGCGCGCATCGTCGATTTGTTCGAGACGGACTACGCCGCCGCTCTCCGCAAACGCGCCCATCCGCTCCTGGGTCATCCGACGATCAACGTCGGTAGCATTGCGGGCGGCTCGCAGCCTAACATCGTCCCCGACCGCTGTCGCATCAGCATCGACCGACGCACGATTCCCGGCGAAACCGAAGCCCGTGTGCGGCGCGAAATCCAGTCGCTGCTGCGAAAGCACAAGTTAAGTGCGAAATTGTTGAACGTCCGCAATGCTCCTTGCCCGCCGCTGGAAACGAACTCGAAGCTGCCGTTGGTGAAACAATTTCTGGCCAACGTCGGCCAGGCAAAACCCATCGGCGCGGACTATTTTTGTGACGCCGCGGTGCTGGCCAGCGGCGGCATTCCCAGCGTGGTGTTCGGTCCCGGCGACATCGCGCAGGCCCACACGGCGGACGAATGGATTTCGCTGCGCCAACTGGAGCAGGGCACGCGGATGCTCTTGCGTTTCCTTCAATCGCTGCCGTAACCGGAAGAGAAATCCCGGCCCTCCTATTAGATGCGCGTCGCTTTTCTAACTCACGAACCGTTTTATCCGCCGTCCGGAGGCGGCTCCGCCGAGGCGGTTTATCTGGCGCAGGAAATGGTGCGGCGCGGCTATGAAGTCCATCTCTTTTGCCCGCGGTTTCCCGACACCGACGCGGCAAAAAGGAGATTTGGTGTCGAACTGCATCCTTTCGAGAGCTGGCCGATGGGCCGCTACACGTCGCTGCGCAGTTTCAAATATCTCGCCTACCCTTTTTTTCTCCAACGCATGGTTGAGCGCGCGGCGCGAGGCATCCGGTTCGATCAGGTTCTCTCACAACACGCCATTTCCGCCGTGGCGGCCGGACGGCTCAAACAAAGCGTGCGGGTGCCGGTCGTGATGAATTTTCTGGATTACCTGACCGGTTTCATGGAGACTTGGCCGCCCTACATTGCGCCACGCGCGTTCATCAAGGCTCTCGAACGCTTCGAGCTTTCGATGCCCAATCGTTACCGTGCGGATGGCGTCATGACCGTTTCCGATGTGCTCGCCGATTATTTTGCCAACGCCGGATATCCGCGCGAGCGCATTCAGCCGATTTACTACGGCTACGACGCGAAACTTTTTCCATCCTCCGGGCCGGCGGGATCCAATGGGAAACAACCTGTCGTCGTAATGCACG
This sequence comes from Verrucomicrobiota bacterium, assembly GCA_003218935.1. Lineage (GTDB taxonomy): Bacteria > Verrucomicrobiota > Verrucomicrobiia > Limisphaerales > AV2 > AV2. Next base: position 8,762 of record QHPA01000182.1, on the reverse strand, counting down.
GCTCGTTCGACCATCATCACCTGGGCGGCATCGCATTGGAGGCACTCGCCCGCGTCGTTCGCAGCCGGCCGGAAGTGAAATTCAAGTTCGTCGGCAAACAGACGCCGGCGTTGACTAAGTTTCGGCAGCGCGCGGCAACGGCTGTCTCTGGTCTCCAGATCGAATGCACCGGCTTCGTGCCTNNCTGCGCGTTTGTCGCGAAAATTGTCGAATACCTCGGCCTCGGCCTGCCCGTGGTCAGCACGCCGTTGAACAGCGCGCGACGTTACTTCGGCGACGAACCGGCCGTGCGCTTTTCTGAATTCAACGGCGAAAGCTTCGGCCAACAGATTTTGAGCTGGCTCGCTGAACCGTTGGATCGCAGGCGCAGCCTGGGTCGCGCCGCCAGTCGGCGCGTCCAGTCGGAACTCGACTGGAGTGCCATCAGCAAAAAAGCCATTGATTTCGTCGAGAAAATCCAGCAACAGCAGAGGGGCACTTGAGCACGAAATCTGTCACCGGTCCGGCGCCGGCGCGCGCAGCCGAGAGTCACACGACGTTTTTCCGCCAGAGCGGCTGGCTGATCATCGCCACGGTAAGCAGCGGCGTGTTCATGACGGCGACCCAGGTGGTGGCCAGCCGCTGGATGACCAAGGAGGAATACAGCGTCTGGTTTGCGCTGCTCCGTGTCTTTCTGCTGATGAGCATTCCGTCTGTGGGTTTGCAAATTGTCTTCGCGCAACAAACCGCCGCGGCGGTGACTGACGAGCAGCGCCGCCTGCTCGCGCAAACCGTTCGCGCTTCACTGCGCGCGACCCTTGTCATTTGGCTGTTCATGGTCGTCGTCGCATTCCTGGGACGAAATCATTGGATTGCCCTCCTCAAAATCACCAATCCTGCCGCGCTGTGGATGACGGTGCTCCTCGGCCTCGCCTCGCTCTGGTCGCCGATTGTGAAAGGCGTGCTTCAAGGATTGCAAAACTTCCTCGGACTCGGCTGGGTGTTGATTCTCGACGGCGCGTGCCGGCTGGCGGCAATCGCGGTCATTCTCCTGCTCGGCGGCCAGGCCGCCGGTGGCATGAGCGGCGCGCTGATCGGGCAGGGCGTTTCCGTGCTGGTTGGCGCAGGATTGATTCGTTATCTGCTGGCTGTGCCAGGGGAGCGAATGGAATGGCGGCCGTGGCTGCGGCGCGTGGTGCCGTTGACACTGGGCATCGGCGTCGTGCAATTCATGAGCAACGCCGACGTCGTGTTCGTGCAAAGCGTTTTTTCCGCAAACCAGACTCCGCTTTACATGCCCGCGGCAATGATCGGCCTCGCGCTGGTGACGTTCACCACGCCGCTGGCGTCCGTGATGTTCCCCAAGGTCGTGCGCAGCATGGCGCTCACGCAGGACACGCGCGCGCTGCGGCAGGCGCTGGGCGCGACCGCGTTGCTGGGAAGCGTCGCCGCTCTGGCCTGCACCCTGTTGCCGGAGCTGCCGCTGCGCATCATCTACTTCAGCAACCCGAAATATTGGGAGGCCGCGCCGCTCGTGCCCTGGTTCGCCTGGTGCCTGTTGCCGCTGGTTCTGGCAAACGTGCTGGTGGCCAATCTGCTCGCGCGCGAGCGGTTCGCCATTGTGCCGTGGCTGGTCCTGGCGGCGCTGGGTTATGGCCTGGCGCTGGGAGTGTTGAAACCGCGCCTGCCGGCGATGGAACAATTGCGGGCCTTCAGATCCGTGGTGCAAACGCTTGGGTCTTTCAGCCTCCTGTTGTTCGGCGTTGCAGCGTGGTTCACGTGGCGGGACAAGGCCCAAAGCCGCGCATCCAGCGTCCGAATCTAACGCGGTACACCCGAGGTCATCCTTCCGGTTTTACCGTGAGAGACCGGACTTCGCGCCTCGGACTTCGCGCTTCGGAGCCGGCGCTTGCGGTCCGAGCAACGGAACGGGCGCGCGCAGCTTCCGGTAAAGCCACGTCTCCAGCGGGCGCAATGGTCGCAGCCAGCGGTAAAAGGGCTTGTAAATCAACCAGAGCCGCACCACGGACAAAAACATCACCAGCGAGTTCCGCAGCAGGGACTGCGTGACTTTTGAGCCGGTTTTGTCCGTCCACTCGGTCGGCACTTCGAGAATGCGTAACTTTTCCCGCTTCAGCGAATAAAGCAGGTTCACATCGAAAGCGAGATCGGCGATGCGCAAGGCCGAATGAATCTTCTCCACCGCCGCCCGCCGCATCACCTTGGCCGGGCACTGAGTGTCCGCGATGTTCATACTCCAGAAGAGCACCCGGACGACGGCGTGAAACACGCGGCTGAAAAAACGGCGCAGCCACGGCTGGCTCTGATGCAACACCGCGCCCGGGAGCCAGCGCGAGCCGATGACGCAATCGGCCTGGGCGGTCAGGTGCACGAGTTCGAGAAAGGCCTGCGGCCCGGTCGCGCCGTCGGCGTCCACGTAGCCGATCAAGTCGGTGTTCGGCGCCAGCTTCAGGCCTTCGATGAGCGCCCCGCCTTTGCCAATCGGGTCAGGAAAATTCAAGGCGCTGATTTCCGGAAAATCCTTTGCCACGCGATTCACGACTCCCAAAGTGTCGTCGCGGCAGCCATTGAGCACGACCACGAGTTGGAATTTGCCGTTGTAATTGCGGCGAAAGTACTCCGCATATTCGCGCAACGTCGGCTCGATCCGCTTCTCCTCATTGTGAGCGGGGATCAGGAGCAGCAGGCTGGGGGCTGCTGGAGTCACACGGTCTGCTTACCGAGGCGCACAGCAAAAGGCAAAAGGAAAAGAACGGAGCCAGTACTCATGGGAGAGGACGCGCAGCGGCGGACGAAGGTCTTGGAGTATATGGGTCTTATGGACTGGTTTTTCGGGTTAATCACGGCCGGCTTCGTTCGGCGAAATGTTCGCGTTTCTGATTTATTCTTCTTTGGTCCGCCTACGTTAATTATTTTAAACGCTGCTCTTTGGGCTTGGAAAAAATAGAACATGTGGATTGCGACAGCTTGCAACAAACCTGAATACCGCAATCAATAGGCGGATGCCACCTACAATAGGAACGCCTGGATTAAGATGTGACTAGGCGGCTAACGATTGCAAGCGGTCGTCCCTCGCAATTGGCGCGGTTTTGCGTCTGAACGGCAGCCAGCGGGAGAAGCGCTTGCGCCGCGGCTCGAACTGTTGCGCCGCGACCAGACGCAAATCCTGGCTTAACTTGTGGATGCTCCAGAGGCAGAAAGCAAAGTCCAGAACATACCCGATGACAAACCAAAGAAATACCAGCCAGCCAAAGCCTGATGGGACATCCAGATCGAAAACCAGGCCGTAAATTCCAACCGCTCCAAAGAACGTCAACCAGGGAAGAACCAGCACGCGGCTGAGGGTCTCGACACAAGCGCGCGTTGAACTTCTTGCCGTCAGTCCTTTCCACAAGCCGACCCAGCAGAGCGTGTAGCAATCGGCGATGAACAATCCGGTGGCGACGAGCATTGCCAGCAGCCAACCGCCGTCGGCGCCGGCCCACCACAGCAAAAAATCGAGGCTCAAGAGCATGGCGACCGGCCCGGCGAAGCGCCGTTTCAAACCCGTCAGCCAACCGGCCAGAATCGCACGCTCACTCAGCGGCGTGACCAGCAGCAGTTCAAGCGCGCCGCTGCGGCGGTCTTCCGCAAACCGGCGGCCCGCTTCCCATGCCACCCAGCATTTCATCGCGGCGTGCAGCGCGTAAACGGTCAGAAAAAGTGCCTCCGGCGGCACGGAAATCTTGCGCAGTTCGAGCAGGCCAGTGGCCCAAAGCCCCAGGCAACCCCACCAGAACACGCCGACGGCGACGGGGTTCAACGCCGTCCGTTCCGCCAGCCAAAGAACGGGGTTCTTGCCGAGCAATTTCTCGCGTTGGCGGGCCGACCTGGAACACACCACCCGCTGTCCGAGCCAGCTCTTGTCAAGGACGCGTTTGAGGCGGCTTTCGTCCGGTCGTTCCTGCCAGGCGCGCGGCAACAAGACGCTGGCCAGCGCGAGCAGACCGACACTGAAGAGCAGCAGGCCAAACCATGACTGCCAAAACCTCCCGCTCGCCGCCAGAAATCTATTTTCAAAGACGAGGCTCAACGCGTGCGTCGGGCTTGGCACCAGCGCAACGGAAAGGGTGAGAGTTTTGGCAAGCACATAACCCCAGACCAACGGACTGGCCGCCGCCAGCGCAACAATAAATCCCGTTGTCAAAAAGGCGCGGCGACCGTTTCGACTGAGCGCGGAAACAAACAGTCCCGTCGCCAGCGAAAATAACAGCGTCGTCAGCAGCACGAGCGTCATGCGCCAGAATTCCCCGGCGGTTACGCCGCCGAGAAAGAACGGGACCGCCAGCACGGGAACGCCGGCGACGAACGAGTAAAAAACCGGCAGTGACGTGGCGAACAATTTTCCCAAAACGACATCGTGCCCCTTGAGATGGGTCAAAAACAGCAGGCCGAGGGTGCCTTCGCGTTTCTCTTCACTCAGGCAGTCTGCGGTGACGACAGGTCCGGCGAGCAGGGCGGACGCGAACGCCAGGCCGGAGAGCGCCCAAAACAGGTGTTGGCCCATCTGAGTGGGATTCCGTCCGCTGCTCCAATCGACCACGAGGATTCCAAAGCTGAGGACCGCGAACGCCAGCACCATCCCGCAACGGAGCCAGTACGTGCGCCAACGGCGCGCTTTCAGACGCAGTTCGCGTTCAACAATGGGCAGAAATGTCATGGCCGTCCTCGCTGCCGTTCTCCGCCGTCAAAACTGATAATATTTCATCAACACCACGACGAATACCGCCAGCGCTCCCAATGAAATCAAGCCACCCAGCCACGCCAGACCATAACCGCAACCTAAATATAACCTCGCCGGGTTCCATTCGCGTTGGAACTCGGACCAGACTTTCAAATGCCAACTGACGGCCAGGATAGCAAACGGCAGTCCCAACAGCGGAATCAGGCTTAACAAACCGAAAACGAAACACCGCAGCGAACGTTCGATGAGACGAATCCGGTCTGCCGGCGCTTGCATGGAATTGCTCTAAGGCGCGTTGACTATGGCCGGCGCGGCGCTGGCGGTTTGAGGCGGCGCCGTTTTAAGAGCCGGGCCGGCCGGCGCATTCGTGGTGTTGATCGCTGCCTGGCGATGCTGCTGCCGGCGTTCGACCAGCTTCAATTCCTTCTGCAGGTGGGCGAGCGCGACATTGTTCGCGATCGCGAACGACGCCATGATGACCAGCAGCACCAGAACGACGAGCACGGCGAAGCCGTTTTCCGCGCCGCGCGAACTCCGGGGCCGAAGGGTCGCGGCCGGCGCCGGAGTTTCCGATTTGAAGGCGCCCACAGGGCGCACGGAGATTTTCATGGCTTCTCCTGGGCTGGGGCCGCTGCCTGAAAAGTGAACAGCGGTCGAACCAGAGGTTTCTTCCTGCCGGCGCTGAGTTCCACTTCCCAACGCCACGCCGTGACTCGCTCGCGCCTGTCCCGGTCCATGCGCGACACCTTCACCCCGGCGAGCACTTCCATCCAGCGCGCGTCCGGGCCGGCGCGTCGCAACACATTTGTTCCGGTGAAAAAGTAAACCGCTTCGCCGGGACGTTGCGGAACGTGAAACGCCTGTTCGATCGCGCCTTGGCTGCTCACGAGTCGGAGTGGTCCCGTCGCCCGATGAATGTCTTCGCGCCAACGCTCGCCGGCCTGCAAGACACGGGCAATGTCCGCTGCGTTTCTTCTCAAGCCTTTCGCGTTCTCCATGACCCGGTAAAACGCGGCGAACGCCAGTCCCAGCAGGACGGACGAAACAGCGATATAAACCAGACATTCCTCGAGCAGGAAGGCAGCCCGGCTTCGCTCGGGAACAGACGCGGCGGCTTTCATGGCAGCGTCACCTCCCGTGACACGCGGCCGCCTCTGCCGCGTTTGGCCGGCAACCATTCGAGGCGCAGGCGCTTTCCCGCGCGCGTCAGCACGAAACGCCCCGCCGGCAGATTCGCGGCCGATTCGGCCCGCACTGAATACGGCTGCGAACCTTCGCCGAACGCCTGCCATTCGCCGCCCTGCAACACTTCCATTTCGCCATCGACAATCTCCATCGCCACCGCGCGGTAGTAGCAGGCGCGGCTCAGTTGTCGCTCGCGCAAAAAGTCGTAACTCAACGGGAACACCGCCACGAGCAGGATCGCCATGGCGACCACCAGTTCAACGGTCAGAAACCCGCGCTTCCGCTCCGGGCGATTGATGGACATTCGATTGATCACCACATGACTCCGGTGTTGACGATGGCAATCAGCGCCTGAAATGTGCCGACCACGAGCGAACCGACCAGCGTGCCGTTTACCAGGACGAGCGCCGTCGTGATGACCTGCGCGGCCGCTTGCTGCTGCTGAAACGCTTTGGCGTCCAACGCCTCGATCCAGCCGTTCAGCGCCGCGCGAAAGCCGCTCGTCGAGCGGCTGGCATTGGTCAAACGCCAGTGGAACTCGCCGTCGTCGTCCAGCCGACGCATCGCCTCCAGCAACTTCCGCCCGGCGCGAAGATCGGTCAGCGCCCGCGTGGCCCGTGTTTTGAAAATCACGTTGGCGGTCGCTGCGGCGGCCAGCGCAACCGCCCGTTCTTCCGGCACGTCCGCGTCGAGCAAAACGCCGAGCATCGACGCAAAGTCGCGCTGCATCTGCTTTCGCCGCCACGGAAGCCGGAAGGCCAGCCAGTCGCAGATCGGAAGCACGCTGGACTGGAGCCATCCGGTCAGTCGCGGTCCACCGATGTAAACAATGCCCGCGACATAGATCATCGCCGCGCCGGCGGACATGATCGCGGCGAGGAAATCCGCCTGATGAATGAGGTAAGCGGTAAACGCCGGTGGCGGAACCTCCATGTCCTGGAGGAGTTGCAGGAACTTTGGAAAGACGAACCGGGCCAGCACTTGAAAGATCGCCGGCGCCGCAGGCGTCAGGGCCAGCGCGATCAGGATCAGGTAGTTCATCGCTCCGCAGGTCTGAGACAGGCCGTCTTTGAGCCGATGACGACAGGCGGGGAGCACCTTGCGCACGTCGCCGATTTCTTCACCGGATTTGAGCATCGCAGCGGTCTGGAGCGGGAGCAGGCGCGGCACTCTGTCGAGCGCCTGTCCGAGGCGCAGACCGGTTTCCAAATGCGCCGCCAGCAGGTGAAACCGCGCGCCCATCGATGGGTCGCGGCTTCGGGAGACCGCCACGATGGTTTGCTCGGGTGTGCGGCCTTCTTTCAAGCCGAGCTCAAGCAGATCGAGGAAGAACCGCGCCCGCTCCTGTCGCCGCAGGGGCAGGCTGACGAGGAAACAGGCGAGCCAGCTCAGGAGCACGAGCGGCGCCAGCCATAACACCAGCCAGATCAACAGCCACAACAGGAACGCAATCATGGTCAGGGACCTCCTATCCAGGGATCTCCCAGCTGGTCGATCATCGGGGTGAGCGCTCGGAACAAGGGCAGGAACTGTCCGAGGATCATCATTCCCAACACCAGCATCGACACCGGCAGCGTGACGTAGAGCAGGAGTTCGGTGCGATACGAGGCGCGCGCGGAATAGATTTCCGTCGCTTTTTTGAATCCCGCGGCGAGGTCCTCCCCGCCTTGCGCCAGCAGCCACACGAACAATGGTGGAAAGACTTTGGAGTCCTTCGCGATGTCGGCGATTTTCGCGTTTCCTTCGGCCAAGCGGCTTTTCCACCGCAGCAGTTCCGGGCCCGCCGGCGTGCCGCTCTCCAGGCGGCCCGCCAGGTCCAGCGCCTCGCCCAGATGACTGCCGCTGGACAACATCAGGTTCATGCTTGAGGCGAGATTCGTCAGCGAGCTTTCCCGAAATCCTGGCAGCCACCAGCGCAGGAACCGGCGGAACGCGGGCACCAGCAAGGCAATCGCCACCGCCAGGGTGATCAACAGCAACGCGACGGGAGCCGTCCACATCGCGAAGAGCGTGCTACGCAATTCAAATTCCGACGTCGATCCCCCTGCCCGGAGCGGGTCGAACAGCCCGGCGTCGCCGCCCATGACGGTGGTGCAAATCACCGCCACGAACGCCGCCAGTCCCAGTGACGCCACCAGCACGATCACCGGGTAAACCATCAGTCCCTTCAGCCGCGTCCAGCCGAGGTGCGCCCGCTGATAATAATCGGCCACCAGGATCAGCACGCCGGGTAGATCATTGGACTGCGCGCCGAGCTGGATCATCCTGACGTAAAACTCCGGCAGTTTACGCGCGGCCAGCGCTTCCTTGAGCGGCACGCCTTTGGCCAGGTCCTTTTCCAACGCGTCCAACTCCGTGCGATATTGGCCGCGCCGCATGTTGGCGCATAACTGCCGCAGCGCGCCTTCGAGCGGAATGCCGGATTTGAGCATCCCGGCCAACTGCTGATTCACAAATGCCAGTTCCTCGTATTTCATGGATTAAAAATCCGGTCGAATTCCGTTTGGTTGGTGATTCCCTGCTGCAGGACCCGGCGAGCGGCGAACTCCAGCGGTTGCGCCGGCACAACGCTGTCGAGACCCTGTTCGCGCACCTTCCTCCTCAGCGCGTCGTCCACCCGCAGCCATTCCACCGCCGGCACCCGGCCCCGATAACCGGTTTGCAGACAGCCGGCACATCCGGCGCCGTTGCACGCCTGGCAAACGCGACGAACCAACCGCTGGTTCAACACCAGTTCCACCGCCGACCAGACGGCGTAGTGGTCGCGGCACATGACGAGCAACCGTTCAAAGACACCCTTGCAAGAACCGGCGTGGAGCGTTGAGATCACGAGGTGACCGGTCAGTCCGGCGCG
>QHPA01000462.1 GCA_003218935.1 Verrucomicrobiota bacterium | reverse complement strand
CGCTGCCGGCCTCGGCAGCCAGGGCCGTCGCAGCCATGATGGCCGCGACAATAGAAGCCACAAGAGCACACATCCGCATGACACTCGGACAATAACGCTGCGTGTTTTGTGTGTCAGCGCTGAATCCCATTTTCTGTCGGAGCGCGAATCTCGTGGTACCGGTTCACGGTTGGCTCGCGCAACGTCAACGTCTGTCCGTTGGCCCATTTAATTTCCACGCTGTTCACCCGCTCCGCTTTTCCCAGCCCGAATTGCACGGCGTTCGCGTGTTGCGATCGGTAGGAATCACCGGTCACGATTTGCTGCACCGTGGTTCTGCCGGAATAACGCAGGGTGACCCGCGCGCCGACAGGCGATCGGCCGTTGCCCTGCTCACGAAATCGGAAGCCGATCCAGTTGCCGGGGTCTTCCAATGTATTCTTGAATATACGCAAGGTTTGTTTCACTTCCGGCCATTCTTCGAACGTGGTAACAAGCAGGTCCACGCGGCCATCGCCGTCGAGATCGTCGGTCACGACGGCCCGCGAGTCTGCTTCGAGCGCCACTCCCATGAGATGACCCACCTCGAGAAACGACGCTCCCTGTTGGTTAAGGTAGAGCCGGTTCTTATCGTACCCGCCAAATGAGTATCCCAATCTGCGGGTCCGTGACATTTTTGCGCTGAAGTACGCAGCTAAGACCGAATCCTCTTTTGAAGAACCGACGTAGGCGTCGTGCAGCCAGAATTCTGATTCGTAGTCGCGGACGGACTGCTTTGTCTGGTGACCGTTGGCGATGTAAACGTCGGGAAAACCGTCGTTGTCGAAATCAAATGCGCTGCAACCCCAGGACCAGCCGCTGCGCGCGATACTCTCGCTCAGCGCGGCTTGGCGAAAACCGCCAGCGCGCTGACCGAGGTAGAGACGGTTTCCGTGCATGAGCTGCGCGCGCATGGCGTCGTCCGGGTAGTCCGGACGGGTCAACCCCAGGTGTGCCAGCCGATCCACCGTGGGCGAATGCATGCCGATGACGAGGAGATCCAGAAGGCCGTCCCGGTCAAAGTCAGCGACCGCGTGCGCCATTCCGGCAGCGTGTGGTTCGTCGAGCCATTGGGCGGTCACGTCCGTGAAATGACCGTGCCCGTCGTTCTGATAGAGATCGGTTCCAGCGAAATCACTCACGACCATCAGGTCCAGATCGCCGTCCTGATCGAGGTCCGCCAGCGACGCGCTGTACGTGCGCCGCCAGCGTTTCTTCTCCAACCCCGCGGCCGGGGTCGCATCCGTGAAATTGCCATGCCCGTCGTTCAGCAACAGGTACGCAGGATTGCCATCGTTGGCGTCATAATACGGCGTCGGCATCTGGCCGCGCGAGTACGGGACTTTGTATTGGCCGATGAACACATCGAGGTCGCCGTCGCCGTCGATGTCGCCGCACGTCAGCGCCTGAGCGTATTTCAAATGCGGGTTCACTGACCAGACCGGGCGGCCCGGCTCGTCAAAGGTCCCGGTGGGCGAGCCTTTGAACAGGACCAGCCCATCGAACGTCGCGCAAAGGAAATCGGCGACCCCGTCTCCGTCGAAGTCTGCAACGGCGCCGGTGAAAATCAATCCGGGCGGGTATTTGCACAACGATTGTGGTTCGTAGCGATCTTCACCACGCCGGTGATAAACCAGGTTCTTTGCCGCGAGGATGATTTCCGAGAGACCATCGCCGTCCAGGTCGTAAAGGATCAGCGGATCGATGAAGTAGGACTTGTCGGGGGGCGTGATTTGCTCGGCCAGAATCTGCCGGAAGGCCGGTTCGCCGCGCCGCGTCTTGACGGCCAGGTGACTGGCGTCAATTCGTTTGATCGCAGACGGCTCTTCATCCGACTGCTTCGGCGCCCAATCCACAATGAGGTCCCCTTCCAGAACTGCGCGTTCCGCGCGCGCCGCGTTGGTCAGGTGCGCTGAAAAATAAAAATGGCTTTGCCGCGGCCCCCCGGCTTCGTCCGTGTCGAATCGGTTGTGTCGAAATTCGATGTGCGCGAGTTCCCAGCCGGCGCGTTGTGACTGCTCAAGGAACTGGCGCCACTGCGGCTCAGACCATTGGGGGCCGACGCCGGTCGGCTCGCGCAGTTCGATGCCGTCCGCGAGCTTTTGCGGTGGACTGAAATTGCCGGGGACAAGTTCGCCGAGCTGAAACGATTGGAGGACGCTGAATTTGTTGGTCGCGGCGTTAAGCGAATCCCAGAGCGACTCGAAGACGCGTGCGCATTCCTCGGCGAGAATCTCCTTCGCCCAAACAGTTTTATTCAACTCGTTTTCTTTTGCTTCGAGCGCCGTGAATTGATTGACGAGTTGCTGACTGACCGGGCCGGCAATATTGGTGGAACTGTAGGC
>QHPA01000461.1 GCA_003218935.1 Verrucomicrobiota bacterium | reverse complement strand
GACTTTCGCATCCAGCAGTTGCGCCGTGAGGGAAGGCTTGATTCAGGCGGGGACGCGGCGCCTCATTCGTTTTGACACGCAGACCGAGAACCAAGGAACGGCGGACCTGTTTTTCGGCAGCCCGGCGAACAATCCGCTTTTCGTTTGGGCGCCGTGCCACGCGCATTATCACTTCCAGAATTACATGTCATACCGGCTGCGGGATGCTCAAGGGAATCTTGCCGCCATCGGGCTGAAAGTGGGATTTTGCATGCTGGACTCGTTTCGTTGGGACCCGAACGCTCCACCCGGCGGGAAGTACAATTGCGGTAACCAGGGGATTCAAACGGGCTGGGGCGACCTCTACAACTCGACGCTGGACGGACAATGGATTGACATCACCGGCCTACCCGACGGCAATTACACGATCGAGCTGGAAGCCCTTAACGATAACTTCGCCAGCGCCGAGACCTTGTCGGGCGGCTTTTCCAGCGTGCCGGGCACCACCGCGAACGCGACCAAAGAGGCGGGAGAACCCGATCACGCTGGCAACAGCGGCGGTCACTCAGTCTGGTATAAGTGGACCGCCGTCGGCACCAAGTCGGTCACCATTGACACCAGCGGAAGCAGTTTCGACACTTTGCTGGCCGTTTACACCGGCAACAGCGTCGGCGCCTTGACCCTCGTGGCCAGCAATGGTGACATCGGGCCTGGTGACCTTCAAAGCCGTGTCACCTTCTCGGCCACCGCGGGGACGGTATATCGAATTGCTGTGGATGGCTTCAATGGCGCCTCAGGAAACCTCATCCTGACGCTCAACCAGACAATCGGTAACGACAATTTCGCCGATTGCCAGTTTATCGGAGGCGTCAGCGGCGTGGCGTACGGCAGCGATGCGGGAGCGACGAAGGAACCCGGCGAACCCGATCATGCCGGCAACAGCGGCGGCCAGTCGATCTGGTACTGCTGGACGGCACCGATAAACGGTGCCGTAACGTTCGACACGATTGGCAGCACCTTCAATACGCTCCTCGCCGTTTACACGGGCGATTCAGTAAGCAACCTCACATTGGTCGCCGCCAACGACGACATCGACCCTGCCAACGGCAATCTGCAAAGTCAGCTCACCTTCAATGCCGCCGCCCTGGCCCTGTATCACGTCGCCATTGATGGCTATAACGCGGACTCCGGGGACTCAACGCTTAATTGGAGTCTGGTTGCCGACGCGACATCGCCTGTTGCGCTGGCCAGCGTCCGGAGCATTGCCGCATTAGTTGCACCTGGCGGGCCAAAGTTAAACTATCGCTTCCTGGAGGAAGGGGAGCTCCAACTGACCATTACCGGGCGACCGGTTCAACGCTACCGCGTCGAAGTGTCCTGCGACCTGGTGCATTGGACCCCAAGTGCGGCCACTCTGACTGACGCCCTTGGCCTTGGCTACTTCACTGATAAGACCACGATGCACTCGAATCAGCGAATGACCTTCAACGATCCGGTCTGCGGGCTGGCGCAGATTGCCGGCTCGTCCGTTTCAGCGAGCAAAGCGCGGTTTTACCGCGTAATCGCCCTGGCGCCAGGTTCACAATAGCCTGGTGAACATCTAATGAATGGTAAGACGCGGCCGCCGGACGGGCCGCAACCGTCCCATCCCCACGCCAAAACGAACGCCCCGGCGGGCCGTATCTACGTACGGTAGGCTTTATGAGGAGCTTCTCCGAAGCCAGCCTGATCTGCTTCGGGTGATAGCCGGACGCGACACAGTTTTCAAGGTGTCCTAGCGCAGGGGATCCTTGTTCTGCAAAAAGACGTCTGCGACTGGAGTATGCCGCCTGGCCCGAGGAAAAATCCGCGTGCATCGGTGTTCATCCGTGGTTAAATCCTGTCGTCTATTATGGACTACGAAGCGGTTATCGGACTGGAAACGCACGTCCAACTCAAAACGAAGTCGAAGATGTGGTGCGGCTGCGCGAATGAATTCGGCGCGCCGCCAAACACGAACGTTTGTCCGGTCTGCCTCGGTATGCCGGGCGTGTTGCCGGTGGCGAACGAAGAAGCGCTCCGGCTCACCGTGCTGACGGGTCTGCTGCTCCAGGGCACCGTGTCGCGGCACGCCAGGTTCGACCGGAAAAACTACTTTTATCCGGACGTTCCGAAGAATTACCAGATCACCCAATACGCGCGGCCGTCCACGGTGGACGGGCGCGTTGATTTCGAATTCAACGGCGGCATGGCCCGTGTGCGCATCACGCGCGCGCATCTGGAGGAGGACGTGGCCAAGAACTTTCATTTCGAGCGGAACAGCGGCGTGGATTTCAACCGCGCCGGCGTGCCGCTGCTGGAGATCGTTTCCGAGCCGGACCTCACCGGCGCCGACATGGCCTACGAATATCTTAACGCGCTCAAGGACATCCTGGTCCATGGCGGCGTGAGTGATTGCGACATGGAGAAGGGGATGGTGCGGTGCGACGTGAACGTGAGCGTGCGGCCGCGCGGCGCGAAGGAACTCGGCGCGAAGATCGAAATCAAAAACATGAACAGCTTCAGCGGCGTGCGCAAAGCGCTGGAGTATGAGATCCCCCGCCAGATCGAGGCGCTGAACAACGGCGGCAGGCTGGCGCAATCCACGCGGCGTTGGGACGACGAGACCGGCGTGACCGAGGAGATGCGGACGAAAGAACACGCGCACGATTACCGGTATTTTCCGGAGCCGGACCTGATGCCATTC
>QHPA01000181.1:8793-14260 GCA_003218935.1 Verrucomicrobiota bacterium | reverse complement strand
CAGATTTTTGATCTCTTTTTTGACCAGGCCGCCGACGCGATGCTTGGCCAGGTAAACCTGGCCGATATTGACTCCAAGAGATTTCGCGACCGACCGAACTGACAACTTCTTGATCATATAGAGATAAAAAATCTGGTACTGTTTGGCGTTGACCTGGCGCTTCACTCTTTCAAGCGCGGCGTCGATGAGGTTTTTCTCCCATTCTTCGTCCCATATCGATTCCAGTTCGAACCCGGCCGGGTCCGGAATCTTCTCAACGGCCGAGGTGGTCGAGGATTTGTCAGTCCGACGCCAATTGGCTCCACCCGGACGTCGGCGTTTTCGCAATTGGTCGGCAATCCGCCAGCGCGTCAGGTGGAGCAACCAGGCCTTGAACGAACCAAAGGCGGGGTCGGTTTTGAATTCCTTGATCTTCTTGGTTACCGTGATGACGGTTTCCTGCACCACCTCCTGAGCTTCCACGTCGGACAGTCCCGACTTTATGGCTGCGCCGTAAATCAACTTCCAGTAGGTGTCAAAGAAGTCCTGCCAACTCTCCTGATCATTCCAATTCTTCAACCGGCTCAGCAAGCTGCGCCGGGTCGGGATAAAATCATCCAAATCGTGATCCATAGTCTTGCGGGCGGTGCCGGGTCGCGCGGCGTGGCCCTCAATCGATACACGTTTGCGCCGGGCTGTTTCTTTCAAATGATATCCTGATTCTCCTGCTCCCCAACGGGAGGCTGACATTCTTCGATTCACGCGACCGACCTTGGCCGAAAACATAACCTCCTTTCGGCCTTTTGAAAGATTCGGCCTTTGCGCCGCGTGTAGTAGCTGCCGGCCAATCAAGCCGGCAAAAAATAGAACCGAAAGCCGGTTGACCAGAAAGGCGAGAAGAACTCCATGAACGCGAGAGCCAACACCATAGTCGTCACAAACGGCGACGCACCATCCCAACGAGCATTTACCTTGATCGAATTGTTATCGGTTATAGGGATCATTTTGATTCTGGCAGCTTTGCTCTTTCCGGTGTTATGCAAAGTCAAGGCGGCCAGCCAATCCATTGCGTGCATCAATAACCTCCGCCAACTGCAAACAGCATGGATAATGTACACCGACGATCACAGCGACACCATGCCGCCGAACGAAGACAATTTCACCGGCGGCAACTGGCGAAGCCTGCCCGGCTCCTGGGTCGTGGGAAATGCCCAGGAGGACGAGAGCCCGACGAACATCGAAAGCGGGGTGCTTTTCCCCTACAGCCGGTCTTTGGCGGTTTACCATTGTCCGGCCGACAAATCCACCTTCAGAGCCAACCAGCAACTGCTGCGGCATCGGAGTTATATGTTGAGCGTTTACATTAACAGCGCGCCTCCCGATCCCAACACGCCTTTCGGTTCAAGAGTCAAACATAAATCCTCTCAGATTTCCAATCCGGAGAACGTGTTTGTTCTGCTCGACGCGTCCGAGCGGACCATCAACGACGGCGTCTTCAATCTCAATTATATCGACATACCTGCCAACTGGTATGACGCTCCATCGGACCGGCATAACAAAGGATGCAACCTTTCCTTTGTTGACGGCCACGTCGGCCACATCAAGTGGCGCTGGCCGAAAACCGCCAAAAGCTACAGCACGCTCGTTGTCAACGACGATGACTTGCGAGACCTCCGAAAGCTGCAAAAATTAATTCCGGAACCGTGAGCCGTCTGCACGCGATCCATGCCGCCTATCCGACCAGGCAAATTGTCCACGCCGGCGAGAAGAGTTTTCTTGAAAGAATCAGCCCGGTTGCCCCGTGTAAACGTGTGGGCTAATCCGCAGGACTAAGCCACGGAGGAGGTCGAAGCGGCGGGGTCGTACCCTCATCGGAAACACAATAGAAGCACGCTCCCGCCTGGCTTTGAAGCGTGCCGTCGCGCTCGTCGGCCGAAAAATATTTTCAATATTTTGAAAGATCCAGCGGCGGATCGGTTATATAACGAGGGACAGTGTGCGAATTCGCGGCCAGAATCATTCGC
Source organism: Verrucomicrobiota bacterium (assembly GCA_003218935.1). Classification (GTDB taxonomy): domain Bacteria; phylum Verrucomicrobiota; class Verrucomicrobiia; order Limisphaerales; family AV2; genus AV2. The sequence goes on along the minus strand of QHPA01000181.1, from coordinate 12,257 downwards.
CCAACTTGCCCCTATGGCAAACGTAACACTTGAACGAGTGCGAAGGACCAACCTGCTTACTGCACTTCTCTTGTATGGTGCGGGGGCGTTGGTTCGGCCAAATCATGTGCCGTCCTCAGCCAGCCTGCGATCGACAAGCAATCCACCTGATGCCGCCTGACTCGCATCGACACAAAGCGAAAAAAATTTCACTTTTTATGAAAGAACCCGTCCTTCGCCAACGTGTATGGAGTGGACAAGCCGCAGAACCGCAAAACACCCAACGGACCTGGTCTTCACGGACTGGGAAAGAAAGGATAATAAAACAATGAATAGCATACGTAAAATCAGGCTCGCCCTGGCCGCACTTGCTTTAGCTCTGCTCGTGCCAGCCTCGCCCGCGCGGGCGCATGGTGAGAGGGACAGAGAAGAACACGAGGGAAACTATCATCAACGGCCGCTCGTACCGCCGATTCTGGAGCCGCCAGCGGACCAGCAATTGGCCTTCCACGCCTTCGCCGTCGGTGTGCAGATTTATACCTGGACGCCGAATCCAACCAACCCGGCCCTGTTCAGTTGGGTGTTCAAGGCCCCTGAAGCGGTGTTGTTCAAGGCTGACGACACAGACGACGCGGTCGGTTTGCACTACGCCGGCCCCACTTGGGAGCACAAAGACGGCAGTAAAGTGGTGGGCACGGTGCTCCAGCGCAGTCCATCCGCGGTCCCCAACGCCATTCCGTGGCTGTTGCTTCAAGCCGTGTCGAACGCAGGCCACGGCAAACTCAGCGACGTGACCTACATCCAGCGCGTGAACACCACGGGCGGCACCGCCCCCACGGCCGGCGGTGACGCAACGCACCTGGAAGCGCGAGTGCCTTACACGGCGGAATACTATTTCTATCGGGCGCACCGCTCCACCATCGATGAAGTCACCGAATGGAACCGGAACATGCTCGCAGCCCTCTTTAAGTCCGGTCTATCGCCTTTGGTCGCAACGCGTGCCGGGGCAATTGTGTCGGCGGCCGTTTACGACGCCGTCAACGGCATCGATCGGCACTATGAACCCATCCACGTCGCTGCCAACGCGCCTCGGGGAGCGTCGCAACGCGCGGCTGCGGTCCAAGCCGCTTACGCCTCGCTGGTCAATCTGTTTCCTACGCAAAAGCCGGATCTGGACGCTCAGTTGGCCGTTTCACTGTCCGCAATTGCCGGTGACGAAGCTGCCGAGAACAGTCAATCCGTGATGCAAGGCATTGCCTGGGGCCAGGCGGTCGCCGACGCCATCTGGGCCTGGCGAAGCGCCGACGGGTTTACGCCCGCGCCACCAGCATTTTTGGGCGGATCCGCTGTCGGGCAGTGGCGGCCGACGCCGCCAGCCCAGGCGCCGGGCGCAGGACCGCAGTTCGCGTACATGACGCCGTGGGCCATCAGTTCTCCGTCGCAGTTTCGTCCCGCTGGCCCGCCAGCTTTGACGAGCGCCCGGTATACGGCAGACTTAGCGTAACCTACTTTTGGAACCGCGTCGCGGTTTCATTAATGGGCGCTGAGCGCCACACCACTCTCCTGGAAAAGTCGCGGCTGCTGGCTTTGCTCAACATGGCTCTTGCGGACGCCGCCATTGCCTGCTGGGACGCCAAATACACTTATGTTTTCTGGCGGCCCGTGACAGCCATCCCGCTCGGCGCCACTGACGGGAATCCAGCGACAGTAGAAGATTCGAGTTGGACTCCCTTCATTGTCACGCCGGCGCATCCGGAGTATCCATCCGGCCACTCGACTACAAGCGGAGCGGCAGCCGTCGTGCTCGCGGACTTCTTTGGTGAAGAGTCTTTGCTCAGTTTCGATTCGGATGTGACGATCGGAGTGACTCGCTCGTTCACAAGTTTTTCCGCGGCCCTCGATGAAATCAAGGATGCCCGCATCAACGGCGGCATTCACTTCCGGTCCGCTTGCAATGATGGCCAAACGACGGGTCAACAAGTGGCCAATTACATACTCGACCACTCCCTGCAACGCCTCCACGGCAAGGGCCACGATCGGCGTCATCGTTAACATCAGTCCCCTCGAACGGTGCTGGCGGTTATATCCCCGTCAGCACCGACTGTCGGAAAGCGGCTGTGCCGAACCCGTCGTAGTCGGCCGACTTCGCCAATTTGGCTCACGGTCAAGAGCTCCTTACCTCCGTGGCGGAAGATGCAAGAGAGCGATTTATATTCAGGTCGCTGCGCCACCGCCACAGTGTGAACTGTGTCGGAGAGATTCACCCATCCCGTCTTATTGGCGCTTTACCCCGCACTGCGGGCGGTTTGTCCCCAATCCCACGCCAAGGCCTCCGTTTCCGGGGCATAACCAGCGCCATTACCACATCCGCGCGTGAACAAATCAATGACTCCATGCCTTCTTGCAAAGGCGGCGCAGAGCTGTTCGCCGCCAGGGATCCCGCAGGACCTGGCCCTCCGGACGTGGGCGCGACAAAACCGCGCCTTTGCGACTCCTTCGTGAACCAACCAGCTCCGTCACTAAGGCCGTTGCGGGCGCGAAGACCAAATCCATAACACAGAACGACCCGACCACAACGAACTATGAAAACACGAATCCTGATGAACTGCATTGTCCTGACCGCACTTAGCGCGGCGTTAAGGGCCCAAGCCGACGTGGTGACCGACTGGAACACTGCCGCGCTCAACGCGATTCGTACGGACAAGACGCCGCCACCGAAGGCATCCCGCGGTCTGGCGATCTTGCACATCGCCATCTTTGACACGATCAACGGAATCCAGGAGCCCCACGAACAAAAGTTCAACTCGTACCTGGCGGGCGGCCATGCCAAAGGCAACGCCTCCGAAGAAGCCGCCGTCTCTGCTGCCGCCCATGTGGTTCTAGTGAATCTGTTTCCTGCCCAGCAAGCCACCTTTGATGTCGCCTACACCACAGCTTTGGCGGCGATTCCGCGTCACAAAAGCAAGGAACACGGCATTGAATGGGGCGAATTCGTCGCCAACGCCATTCTCGCCGCCCGCGCCAACGACGGTTCCACGGCAGCGGTGGCCGCGCCTTCCGGCAGCGGCCCTGGCTATTGGGCGCCTACGCCTCCGGCGCTGGCCGCTTATCTGTTGCCGCAGTGGGGATTTGTCTCGCCTTTCGCCATGACGGATCACTCGCAATTCCGTCCTCCGGGGCCACCGGCTCTCAACAGCGCAAAGTGGGCCGCGGATTACAACGAAGTGAAGACACTGGGCGCGGCGGTCGGCTCCACGCGTACGGCGGACCAGACGCAGATCGCCCTGTTTTGGGCCGACGGCGCGGGCACGGAGACTCCGCCGGGCCATTGGAACAGCATCGCGCAGAGCATCGCCGCCCTCAAACACAATACACTTGATCAAAACGCCCGTCTGTTCGCTCTCTTGAACATCGCCATGGCCGACGCCGCCATCTGCGCTTGGGACGCCAAGTACACCTATGACTTCTGGCGCCCGGTGACGGCG
>QHPA01000181.1:0-8767 GCA_003218935.1 Verrucomicrobiota bacterium | reverse complement strand
GGCGATGTTTTACAGAAGCGATCACATCGAGTTCACGACCGGCTCGGACTTCCTGCCTGGAGTGTTCCGCAGCTTCAGCAGTTTCTCCTCTGCGGCGGAGGAGGCCGCTGTCAGCCGTCTCTACGGCGGCATTCACTACAGGTCTGCAAACGAAGATGGACTGCACTCAGGTCTGGGAATCGGCGAGTATGTCATGGAGAATTTCCTTCAGCATCGGCGGGACCATCGGGGCCATCGGGGACATGATCACGAGGATGATCACGACGACTGATCTGAGGAACGGAACGGACGGGAAAACTCAAGTAGCGTCACGAGGTAACTGACTTGCAAAGCAACATGGCGGGGTCGAGTGAAACTGGTTCGACCAGCTCCAAGCGTCCTAAAAACAATTCAAGACAATGCTTGACTGTGAAATCACAGGCGTATATGGGTGCAGGAGTCCTGAAGTTGAATTTCTACCAAAGGCGCAAGCTTATGAAAAACTATGATTTGTCCTTTCAGTATTCGCGGGGAGGAATTTCTCGACGCAATTTAATTCGCGGAATGGGCGCAGCAGCGGGAGCTGTGCTCGGTTCAGGGCTCTGGACGCCAGTGCGGGCCGACAGGCGCCACGATGAGAATGATGAGAATGACGACAATGAGTCCAAATGTGGCGTCCCCCTGCCGATACCCCACACGACGGCTGGGCCCTTCGGCCCGCTGCACTTCTATTTTCCTGGCCCTATCGATGGTTCGGCCGTTGCCACGGATGCTACCGGCACCCACACTGAAGGTCGTGATCCATCGACAATAACCAACTTTGAAGGGTTTGTGGGTCAGGCTGATCTCGGGTTCAGTGGAACGGCCATTGATACCCACACCGGCGCGAAAGCGGCGTATTCGTTCCACACAGACACCCGATTCATGAAAGGTGAATTCATCGGCTCGGATCAGCGGAGGCACAAGGGCGCATTCGCCTTTATATGAATTGACAGCATTACAGCGGACCCGTTGGGCCCGCATTCATATGATCCGGGAACTTCTCCCGCTTTACTTTTGTGGACAATCGAAATCCCGGAAGGAAACGTGCACGTCGATTTGGCTAAGGGCGAGGCTGTGCTTGAGATACACAGTTTGTGCAGCGTGTTCGACGCCTTCACAGTGGCGAACAGTTTGAACGGGCTGCACCCCTTGGGCCTGGTGAGCGCCGCGCTCCAGTCGCTTCGCATCCGATGGAAGGGCATTGGCAAACGGCGATCTTTCACCAATGGCGCGACTTTCAGAGGTGATTTCGTCGAGAACTCCGCTGCCATTGAACTGACTGTAGCGACCCCACCAACCAATCCTCCGTTCACACCGGCGGCGCAAAACGGTTTCAGGTTTATAGCGGATCCGAAGACGACCGTGACTGACTTCGCGCAGATTGGGCGGGAGAATAACGGCGCGTTGTTCTGAACGTATCTTTTGGTGGTCGCAGAACCATGCCCGTTTGCGGGAGGTTTGACTCCAACCTTAGCCAGCAGCGACTTCGCATTCAGCGGGCATGAGCTGCCTTCGAGAGGGACTGCTTGAGCGGCGCGCTGATCAAGGCAACGCGATTGGGTTGCGGTGGTCGGACGGCTTGGGCGAGGCGGCGGGCAGGGTGGAAGCCTTTTCGCGACTCAGCAGCAACTCCGTGTGATCGAGAACGCCGGATTTGATTTTCTTGTCGCCGCCAAGAGTCTTGAATTTGGCCAGCCATTTTCCCGCTCGTCTGTGATCGCCCAACGCCCAGGCGTAACAGGCCAAAAAGTACGGAATGGCGCTGACGTTCGGAAAAACCGTGGTCTGATGAAGCAGTTGAAGATACGCTTCGAGCGGACGCTTCAGCTTGTAGAGACTATACGAAAGACACAGCCACCCGGAGGGACGATTCGGGAAGACCCGTGTAAAGGTGCGGGCCAGGTCCCGGGCCGCCTCCCAATTTCCAAGCCGGACGTGAATCCGCCACCGCACCAGGAACACTTCCGGATGAAGGCTGTTCAGCCGCGAGATATTATCCGCCGCCGCCTTTGCTTCGAGCGGATTTCCGAACTCCAGCCAGCCGAGCGCGAAGTTGAGGTAGTGCCTTTCGGGATAATCCAATTTTCTCATTCGCCTGGATGGAGCTTGTGGCATGCGCCATGCCAACCACGCCGCTGCGACAACTTCGCTGCAACACAAATGGATTCGGGCCAACACCTGGCCTGCCTGCCGCCGGGTTCAACCTAAATCTCATTGCGCATGCATTGTGAATGCAGAGCAAATGGAGGCCCGAAATGATGTCAGATTCCTCGAAATAACTTCCCTGACGACATTCTGCCTCTCGAACGAGCGCGTCGAAGGAGTTGCGGTTAAGGCTTCACGCCTGGCTTTCCGCCCGGCGCGAGATACTCGGAACGGATGCACTTGGCGAGCGCCTCGCCGATCCACGCGTTCGCGGCAGACAGGGGATGGGCGTGATCGAAGTAGATCGGCTCATTGCGATGCGATCGAAGAAGCGGCAAGATGTCCAGGAAACCGAAGCCGTTTGCGCGAGCTCGCTCCGCCACTGCCTTCTGGGGCCTGTCGTCAACAAAGTCCGCCTCGACCTGGAACCGAACCGGGAAAGCCACAACCAGCACACTAAAGTTGTGGCGTCCGGCCAGCTTGCGCAGTCGCGCTAACTCTTTGTCCACCGCGGCCCAGGACTCAGGTTGCCAGGCAGCGCCCCAGTCGAATCGCGCCAGCCAAGCCAGCTGCTCCAGAGCCGCAGGGTCCTTTTGCCATGGGATCCGGTCTCGAGCGGAAACCCAGCCCCACCGGGGTTCTCCTTGCTCTTTGATCCAGCGTTGGAGCCGGCTGGACCGATAGAGCTCAGCGGCCAGGGCGCTATGGCGCCTGAGCCATCCGGGCCGGCCCAGCTCGCCGGCGAATCCCCAGGGAGGACGGCTGTCATTCAGGTAGAAAGAGAGCACCACGAGATCAGGCTGCGTCGCGAGGCCGGACTCTTCCAGGATATCCATTTCCTCGCGGGTTCCAATGTCGCCCACGCCGGCATTGATCAGTTCCACGCGCCGCCCATCCGGCGATGGGTTGAGCAGGCGCTCGGCCTGGTTGACGTAAACCTCGTCCGCTGGCAGGTAATCCGCCCACGTGATCGAGTCTCCCAGTACCAGCACACGGAACTCCTCCGGGCTCTTTCGCGACGCGAGCTCGCGGGCGCGGAAGCCCAGGGAATTGATCTGCATGTCAATATCGAGGCCGGAAAGCTGGTGCTTCAGGATGCGTACATGGGCGCTTGGGACCAGTCTGCGCCCCTTCGACGTGTATCGGATCAACAGGTCCGGATCGCTCTCAATAAAGGGACCCGACGCCCTGGCGGCGACAACCCGGGTCGAATGCGCGCGGAACCAGGCCTCGAACATGCACAGAACCACAAGCGCCGAGACAACGATTCCGACGAGGAATCGTCCGATCTGCCGGACGCGGGAGCGGCCGCCTCGTGGTTCAGACCCGCCGGGTTTGGAAGGGCCGTTAACCTTCATCTTCGTTTCCGTTCGGCCATCCGATCCTGGGGACACAGTGTTAACCATAATGCGCAAACTTTCTCGTGAACATACCGACCCGCAGGTTGGAATAAAGGTAGGTCTGCACCCGATATGCCGGAGAGTATCGGCCCCAACCACACCAGGGTGCCTGGTCCTGGAGCGCCGGCAACGAAACACGCCGAAACGCGGCGGATTCTCGCACCAGCCGGTGATTCTCTCGGAGCGATCATCCCCCCAAAAGCTAAAGGTGCAGCGTGGGCGTCGCGTTTCTTGTTTTCCGCATCGGCTTGCGGCATTCTGCCATCATGGATCCGGCTGCGAACTTAACCGCCATTCAAAAGCGGATCAAGGCTGCCTGCGCCCGCGCCAATCGAGACCCTGCCGCCGTCACTCTGCTCCCGGTCAGCAAAAGCCAGCCGCCCGACGCCGTTCGCGCCATCGCCGCACTCGGGTTGAATCTGTTTGGGGAAAGCAAAGTGCAGGAGGCGAAGGCGAAAATTCCGCTCTGCCCCGGCCACTTGCGGTGGCACATGATCGGTCATTTGCAAACGAACAAATGCCGGGACGCACTTGAGCTGTTCGACATGATCCAAAGCGTGGACAGTTTGCATCTCGCGCAGGAAATCAACAAACGCGCCGAGCAAGCGGCGAAGAGGATGCCGCTTTTGCTGGAGGTCAACGTTACGGGAGAAGCCAGCAAATTCGGCTACCAACCTGAGAGACTGCTGCGCGAGCTGCAGCAAATCAACGCGCTGAAGCGAATCGAGATTCAAGGCTTGATGACCATCGCGCCGTGGACGCTGGAGCCGGAAAAGGTGCGGCCTTTTTTTCGTCGGTTACGCGAATTGAAAGAACAGTGCGAACAAATCCTCGGCGCTCCCCTGCCACATTTGAGCATGGGCATGAGCGGCGACTTTGAAGTGGCCATTGAGGAAAAGGCAACCTTTGTCCGCATCGGCACCGCCTTGTTCGGTCGGCGACCGCCAGCGAACACAACCAAAGCAGCTGAGAAAACCGCTTGAATTCAGTGTCCACGCGCTATTGCACTTCCCGGACGGACTCTTTAATTTCTGTGCTGATGGATTTGACGATCGAGATGTTCAAGCCGGAGATGGTCGAAGCGCTGAAGTTTTACGAGAAGCACATCGTCTGCATCGACAAAACACCGGACGAATGCCAGGAGTCGATGGTTCGGCTGATGGAGAAAGCGATAAAAGCTTATTTGAACCGCGGCCCGCATCTGCGTCACGGCATCGCGCTCGATCGTCAACTGACCGTCATCCTCAGCCAGACCGACTGTGACCGTCCGCTCTGCGGAATTTATTTCAACCTCCACTCGCCATACCAAAAAAAGCACGCGCACAGGAAACCGGATCTCAAAAGCCGGCGATCGGAGGAAAACTGACTTCGTTCCGCTGTCCTTCAATCCTCCCTTACTTCGTCGCCCACGTGCGCTTCGCCGGTTGCAATGTCCCCGGCGGCGGTGGTTTCCAGCATTGGTCCCGTCACCTTGACCTCGCCGACCTTTTGCCCCTGATGGTACACGTTCAGTCGTTGATCCATTGCCGGTCTCTTAAGAACCGGGAAATCCATGACCACAAAGCGCAAGACGGGATTCACCAAAATCACTTTGCCGAACAGTGCTTCATCGGGCGTGACGGTTGGTTTTACACTCTCCTTTCCCTTGGATGGCGCGCGGGTCGCTGCCGTCACTTTGCCCGTCCGACCCTGCGTGAACATTGCTTCCGGCCCCGCCGCTTTCTTTGCGGAGCAACTTGACCAAAGCACGACCAGCAGAGCAACAAGGATAAATCGCACGAGCGCAGTTAATGAGTTCGGCGGCGGAACGTCAACCGGCAAAACCAGGATATCACTTTTTGACCTTCTCCCGAATCTTTTTCCAGCGTTTGTCCCAGTCCGCCCAACTCTGCGCCCAGGCGTCGCCGGTGAAATCTTTTCGCGCCTTGGGCAGGAGTTCTTCCACAATCTTCAACTCGCGCCGGACATCCTTTCGATCGTCCCACTTGAGATAAGCTTCCAGCAGGCAAAGATGGTTCTCCGGATAATCGGGCGCCAGCTCAACCGAACGCTCCAGGTGCTGGCGCGCCTTGCTCCTGCTGCCGATGCTCGCCGGCCACCCAGGCGCTTGAAAGTAGAGCAGGCCAAGGTTTCGGTCCGGCCCGGCATCATCGAACTTCGCGTCGAGGTCGCGCGCCGATTTGAATTCACGTTCCATTTCTTGAACGATTCTCAACGCGCCAAGCGTTTTGGTCTGCGCCAGTTGGCCGAGGTCCATCGCGAGGTAATAATGGCCGGCGACAGACTTCGGATCGCGCGCAATCAATTGCCGACAGGCGGCGATCCCTTCGTTGGCAACGGATTCACGCTGATCGTCGTCTTTCGCGAAGTCCGCCCAGTCGAAGCAGGCGCGGCCGAATTGCCACGCTGCCTCAGCGTCATTGGTGCTGTTCTGAAATTTTTTTCGCGCCTCCTGATAATTTTGTTCCGCGCGTTTGGCGAAGGCCGCCTGGTCTTCGCAGAGGCAAAGCCGGCCAGGTGCGACCAACCCAATGAGGCTCAGGCACCACCAACCCAGATGCGCAAACAATTCACGGCCTTTTTTGTCGCGGCGCATGGGCAATGAGCAGCCCTCATTTCGCGCGGAATTAGTTGTTGCCATCATGTTGACCCGATTTATACTCGCCAAGTGAGATTAAATTGGAAATTCCTGTGGTTGGCAATCATTCCAGTCTTTGCCCTGTTGCTGGGCGCGGGTTGCAGCGGAATCAACGCGTCCGGCAGCGTCTCGCCAGCCACGTTCTTCCTTCCCGGTCTGGGACAAGTCCGGCCTGATGCCAACCGGCCTGAAATTCCTGCTCCCGCTTCCGAGACTGCTCCTCTGTTGGCTCGAGCTCATTAAATCCTATGCGATTCCCCCTCGCGCTGTCGGCGAAAATCGCCGGCCACATCATCAAACATAAACTGCGCAAAACCCCGAAGTTCGCGATGGTTTTGCAACTCGAACCGCTGCACACCTGTAATCTGACCTGCACCGGTTGCGGTCGTATTCGCGAATACTCCACGTCGCTCAAGGACATGGTGCCTCTGGAAAAATGCCTCCAGGCAGCGACGGAGTGCGATGCTCCCATGGTCAGTATTTGCGGCGGCGAACCGCTGATCTATCCGAAGATCGAAGAACTGGTGAACGGCATCCTCGAACAGGGCCGGATCGTTTATGTCTGCACGAACGGGATGTTCATGCGGAAAAAGATGAAGGATTACCTCGCGGCCATTTATTCACCCGAAGTTGAGACGAAGCTGAAAAAGTTGCTCGACGAAGGATTGATTTCCGGCCAGGACGCCGAAACGATTCGCAAATCGGACGAAGCCGCCCGAAAAAAAACCGTCATCCGCCCGACAAAATGGATGTATTGGAACGTCCACGTGGACGGACTCGAATTTACGCACGATCTCATCGTCGAGCGCGAAGGCGTGTTCAAGGAATGCGTCGCCGCGATCAGGATGGCGAAGATTCTCGGCTACCAGACCGCGACGAACACCACGGTCTATAAAGAAACCGATGTGCAGGAAATCGAAGACATGTTCAGGTTTCTCTCCTCGTTGGAGGTGGACGCCCACACGATCTCGCCGGGTTATGAATATGACGCGGCGAAAAAGGACATGGTCAAGCGCCTGGGCAAGCAGCCGGAGGATTTCTTCCTGACACGAAAAATGACGCGGGAAAAATTCAAAGATATGGAGAAATGGGCCGACCGTTTCACCATCATCGGCACCCGGGTTTACCAGGAGTTTTTGGCGGGCAAGCGCGAGCTGACCTGCACCGCCTGGGCCATCCCCACCTACAACATCAAGGGTTGGAAAGCGCCCTGTTATCTGATGACCGACGGCCACTACAACGGTTACCAGGAAATGTTGCGCGAGGTGAATTGGGAGAAATACGGAGTCGTGGACGGCGTCGCCCGCGACCCGCGCTGCGAGAACTGCATGGTCCATTGCGGCTACGACCCCAGCGGCGCGCTCGGCACGAACTATCAGCCCGGCGACAACTGGAAGAATTTGAAATACAATTTCGGAGCCAGGCCCAGGCCGTATCCGGCGGCGCCGCAACTGTTCCAACGCGCCTTCAACGGCGTCTCCGTCGGCAAAGGTCATCTGGCCCCGGCCAGGGCCGCTTTGAAAAAGGCAGGCCTTACTCAGGAAGGCGCCGATACGGAATTCTACGTCCAGCAGATGAAAACTTCAGCGGCCACAGGGGCAACCAGCGGCTGCGGCACCGGCGATGCGTCGCAACGAGATGAATTGATGGTTAAGATGGCTGAGCTAAAAAAGACGGAGTAATCAGGCTCCGTCTTTTGGCCGACAGTTCATGCTCACAAAGGTAAAAATTCAGAATTTCAAATCGGTTCGTGAGTCGAACTTCGATGCGAAACGGGTGAATCTCTTCATCGGTGAGCCGAATACGGGCAAGACCAATATTCTGGAGGCTTTGGCATTGCTTTCCGAAGGTGTTCACGGGCCAACCGAATTCAGGGAAGTATTCAGGTTCAGGACCGTTGCCGATCTTTTCACGGATCAACAAGTGTCCGCTCCCATCGTCGTGATCACTCCCGAATGCGAGTGCACTCTCGGTTTCAACGCGCCGGTCTTTGAGTTCGTTGCTTCGCGAGCACATCAAGGTAGCAGGCAGGAACAACGTTGCACTTTTGGTCAAACTGGCGGTACTGGCTCGTGGGTTAACCTGCAATTCGGTATCAAATACTATCGATTTAAGCCTGCTGGCCAGCCGACGACTCAAGCTTTTGGTGTTCTACAGCCGCCCTTTGGCGTAAACCTCACATCCATTCTTTACACGAACAAAAGCTTGCGCCGTCGCGTCTCGGACTTATTTCGCACTCGTCACTTCAATTTGGAAATAAGGCCGGTGGAAATGGAGTTGCGCATAGCAAAAACAATTGAGGACGAGCTTTTTAATTTCCCTTACGAGTCAATCTCGGAAACTTGGAAGCGAATTATTTTTTACATGGCGGTCCTCGAGACAAACCAGAACTCAACCATCCTCCTGGACGAGCCGGAAGCGAACACCTTTCCGTTTTACACGGCTTATCTTGCTGAACGAATCGCTCTCGATGAATCAAACCAGTTTTTCTTAACCACGCACAATCCCTACATCCTGAGTTCGATTGTTGGCAAGACGAAGGTAAAAGATTTGGCGGTGTTTG
>QHPA01000460.1 GCA_003218935.1 Verrucomicrobiota bacterium | reverse complement strand
AAAGACAAGAACAGCAGTGTGCGCCTGGGCGACAACGTCTCGCTCGCCTTCGAGCCCATCAAAAACCCGGTCAGCGGTGATCCCGAGGCCATTCGTATCGAGCACGCGAGCGGTTTTTTGTTCAAGTGGGCGCACGTGGTGTCCGCCAAGGAAGGCCGCGCCAGCATTGGAGAATTGAATTTCAACTATCCGAACAAGGCGGGATTTGTAACGAAGGTGAAATACGGGAACTGACGCGTTTCTCAAAGCTCAACTCAAATTACGCCCATGCCCAAATACATCATCGAACGTGAAATCCCCGGCGCCGGGAATTTGTCGGCGCCGGAGTTGAAGGCCATCGCTCAGAAATCCTGCGGCGTCTTGAACAAGCTTGGCCCCCAAATCCAATGGGTCCAGAGCTACGTCACCGGCGACAAAGTCTATTGCGTCTATATCGCGCCGAACGAGCGACTGATTCGGGAGCACGCGCAACAGGGCGGGTTCCCGGCCAATCGCATTTCCGAGGTCAAAACGGTGATTGACCCGACGACAGCCGAGTAGCCGGCGACGGAAAAGTCAACGACCTCCGGCAAAGCCGGAGGTTCCCCATGACAATGAAAGGCAAATCGTGGCGGACAAAACGTCCTATCACTTGAAAGGCATCCTGTTGGGCGCGTGCAATTGTGACTGGGGTTGCCCATGCAATTTTGAAGTCCCTCCCTCTTACGGGTTCTGCGAGGGCGGTTACGTCTGGCACGTCCAGAAAGGCCGGTGCGACGGCGTTTCGCTCGCGGGACTGACGTTCGGCTGGTTCGGCCACGCGCCCGGACCAATCCACCTGGGCAATATCACCTCTCTCCTGTGCGTGGACGAGCGGGCCAACGATCGACAGCGACAGGCCCTCGAGAAACTGGTGGTCAAAACGCCCGAGGCAGTGCCCTACGGCATTTTCATGAGCCTGACCAGCAATTTTCTCGGCGTTTGCCACGCCCGCGTCGAAGCGAAGTTCGACGGCGTCCGTAGCCGGGTCCGGTTCGACGGCGTCTATGAGGTCGAATTGACTCCCATGAAAAATCCGGTCACCGGCGAAGAGGAGCCAGCCACGCTCATGAAGCCGAAGGGTTTCACGTCGAAACAACAGGAACTCTGCACGACCGCGACGATGCGGCTCAGCGGACAGGGACTGGCTTACGAACATCCCGGTAAATACGGCGAATACTCGCCCTTTGAATACAAGTCAGGGTGAAACGGGAGGGGCGGCGTGTCGCCGTCCAATAGTGTTCGGCATGAAAAACGCTGAGCGCATTTTTTCTCTCTCTCCCCGCGGGGAACGAGCGGGGAGAGAGCTGGAGAGAGGGGAAACTCCTTTTTTGGGGAGGAAAGGGAGAAGGGAAGGGCTGCTGCGCGCCAAGCAAACTACTTGACGAACAGTATTGGGCTCCATCCGTGAACGGATGGTAATGAACCAAGGCATTTCAATCGAATCGGTGCTGAAGCGCGATCGCACCGTGGTGCTCGCCGGACTGGTCGCCATCTCGGCGCTGGCGTGGGGTTACATGGTCCATGAGGCGCGCGCGATGGCACACACCGGCGTCTGCCAATGCGCCGGCATGAGAATGTCCGGGCCGGACACACAATCCTGGTCGGCCACAACGCTCGTGCCGCTGTTTCTCATGTGGGCCGAAATGATGGTGGCGATGATGACGCCCTCCGCCGCGCCGATGATTCTCACGTTCGCCACAGTGAATCGCAAGCGGCGCGAGCAGGAACGTCCGTTCGTGCCGACCGGAATTTTTCTGCTCGGCTATCTCGTCGTCTGGACTTTGTTCAGCGCGATCGCCGCGGTCGCGCAATGGATTTTGCACTCCAGCGCGCTGCTGTCGCCAATGATGGTCAGCACGAGTCCGTTGCTCGGCGGAGTTTTGCTGATCGCCGCCGGCGTTTTTCAATGGACGCCGCTCAAGAACGCCTGCCTCACGCATTGCCGCTCGCCGTTGAGTTTTCTGATGATCGACTGGCGCGAGGGGAGGCTCGGCGCGTTCGTCATGGGACTGAAGCACGGCGCGTACTGCACCGGCTGCTGCTGGTTCCTGATGGCGCTGCTGTTCGTGGCCGGCGTGATGAACATCTGGTGGGTGGCAGCGATTTCCATTCTCGTGCTGCTGGAAAAAGTCGCACCGAAAGGACTGCACCTGGGGCGAGCAGTT
>QHPA01000459.1 GCA_003218935.1 Verrucomicrobiota bacterium | reverse complement strand
GAACGGTTCGCGAAAACCGTGGCGGCTTTGAATTGAAGATCATTCTGAAAACGGGGCGGGACCTCGAAGCGATGCGACCGGCCTGCGCGGTGGCGAGCATGGTGCTTGAGGAAGTGGCGGCGTTCATCCGGCCGGGCGTGACGACCCGTGAGGTTGACTATTACGCCGCGTCGCGCATCAAACATTACGGGGCCAGAAGCGCTTTTTATGGTTACCGGAAGTATCCGTGCAACATCTGCATTTCGGTGAACGACGAAGTGGTGCACGGACTGGCGAACGAGCGGCGACTGCAATTTGGCGACATCGTGAGTCTGGATGTGGGCGTGGTTTACAACGGCTTTGTCGGAGACACGGCCCGGACGGTGGCGGTGGGGGGCTGCAGTCTGGAAGCCCAGCGCCTGATGGACGTCACCGAGAGGTCGCTGTATGTGGGGATTGCTCAGGCGATCCCTGGCAACCGGGTCAGCGATATCTCGCGGGCCGTGCAGAATTACGTGGAAGGCAATGGGTTCAGCGTCGTGCGGGAATTCGTGGGCCACGGAGTCGGTCGCTCGGTGCATGAAGAACCCCAGGTGCCGAATTACGTGGATTCCAAGGCTCAGGATCATAGATTGCTGCCGAGTATGACCCTGGCGATTGAACCGATGGTGAATGCGGGCGGACCAGCGGTAAAAATTCTGAAAGACCGCTGGACAGCGGTGACGCAAGATGGTTCACTGTCCGCCCATTTTGAGCATACGGTATTGGTGACCGGGTCCGAGCCGGAAATCTTAACGTGCCTCGAGAAGATGCCATCAAAGTTGAAGGTACGGTAGTGGAAGTTTTGAAAGACAACCTGTTCCGGGTGGAACTGCCGAACCGACATCGGATCCTGGCGCATATTGCGGGAAAGGCGCGCCTGAAATTCGTCCACTTTTCGCCCGGAGACAAAGTAACGGTGGAAATGTCGCCCTACGATTTGTCAAAGGGTTGCATTACCGAAGAACAGAATATTTGATACATGAAAGTCCGCGCATCAGTGAAACGGCTTTGCGAGCACTGCAAAATTGTGCGTCGCAAAGGTGTCATTCGCGTCATTTGCACCAACGCACGCCATAAACAACGTCAAGGTTAGGAGCCAAGCATGCCACGTGTTCTGGGAGTAGATATTCCTGCGGAAAAGCGCATCGAAATCGCGCTGCGTTACATCTACGGCATCGGGCCGGTCAACTCGAAGGAAATCCTGGCGAAAGCCAACATTAACCCGGGCCTCCGCGCCAAGGATCTGAACGAACAACAGTTGTCGCAGATCGTTCACGCCATCCAGGATGGCAAATATGTCACCGAAGGCGATCTCCGCCGCGAAACCGGTTTGAACCTGAAGCGGCTGCAGGCCATCAAGTGTTATCGCGGCATCCGTCACCTGCGCGGATTGCCGGTGCGCGGCCAGCGCACCCAAACCAACGCCCGTACGCGAAAGGGACCGCGCAAGACCGTCGGCGTCCAGCGCAATCCGAACGCGAAGACGGGCATCCACTAATCCGAATTCGTTTTATGGCGGAAGAAACCAAGTCCAGGAAACCCGCAGTGAAGAAGGAAACCAAACCGGAGGCTGCCGGCACCGCGGCAACTTCCAAAGCGGCTCCCGAAAGCAAAGCGGCCAAAGCGCCGAGGAAGACGACTGCGGGAGCCGAAACGGCTGCGCCTGTCAAAGCTCCAGAAGCCGCGCCCGCCGCTGCGGCGACTGCCCCCGCAGCGCCCACCGCGGCCGAGTTGCTGGCGGACGAGGCCGCCACCCGGAAGATCATCAAGGCGAAAGGCTCGAAAAACATCACCTCCGGCATCGCCAACATTTCGGCGACCTTCAACAACACGCAGGTGACGATTACCGACATGCAAGGCAATGTGCTCGGCTGGTCCAGCGCCGGTCGCGTCGGCTTCAAAGGCTCGCGCAAGAGCACCGCCTTCGCCGCTCAGCAGGTGGCCCAGGACGCGGCGCGACAGGCCATGTCGCACGGCATGAAAGAAGTGGAAGTGAAAGTCAGGGGACCCGGCTCCGGCCGGGAGTCGGCCATTCGCGCTTTGCAGGCGATTGGCCTCGAAATTTCGTCCATCAAAGACGTCACGCCGGTCCCGCACAACGGTTGCCGTCCTCGCAAGAAACGCCGCGTCTAGCACATCTCAAATTTCAAATTTGAAATCTCAAATCTAATTTATGGCTCGTTACACAGGACCTCGCACTCGCATTAGTCGCCGTTTCGGCACACCCATTTTTGGCCAGTCGAAATATCTGGAACGGAGAAATTATGGCCCCGGCGTGCACGGACCGAAGTCCCGCCGAAAAGTCACCGATTACGCTCTGGGCCTGCTCGAAAAGCAGAAGTTGCGCTACTACTACGGTTTAATGGAACGCCAGTTTCGCAACGTTTACGAGCGCGCGCTCAAGCGGCGCGGCGTCACGGGGGAAACCATGCTGCAGATTCTGGAGACCCGCCTGGACAACGTGGTTTATCATCTCGGCTTCGCGAACACGCGTCCGGCCGCACGCCAGATGGTGTCCCACGGCCACATCAGAGTGAACGGGCGCAAGGTCAACATTCCTTCCTGCGCCTTGAAAGTGAATG
>QHPA01000435.1 GCA_003218935.1 Verrucomicrobiota bacterium | reverse complement strand
TACCCTGGGAACCCCAGGTGTTGAACTACCGTGAACGGCTCCGTGGCAAGGCCGTCGGCTCGCCCACCTACGAAGCCGTCAGTCAGCCCCTTTACGCCCGCGCCATCGGCCGTTGGAAGAACTATCAAGAGTTTCTCGAACCCTGTTTGCCGATCCTACAGCCCTCGATTGATGCCTTCGGCTACTCGTCAGACTCACCTGGACATCCGCTTTGAGCGCCGGAATGCGCTACAATTGTCGAATGCGGTAGAGCCTTATGGTTGCAGCAGCGGGAATTGTTTGCGGGTTATTCTGGTTGGACGAAGCCCCCCAAAGCCCTCGCACTGAAGTCGCCTCCTCCAGCATGCCAACGCCCGTCCAGGAGACGGTCACATTTGCACCCGACAAGGTCGGCACATTTAAAACGGGCACGGCTCCGGCGTTGCGGGCGCGGAAGGCGAGCAATGCGTCAGGCTTCGAAGTGTCATTGACCAGAATTCTCGTTCCGTCCGGTTTGATCGAGAACCATTCCAAATCAGCCGCGCCGGACTCCTGACCGGCGACGAGGCGCATAGGGTAAACACCCGCCGCAGGCACGGCGAAGCCGACCGTCACGTCCACTGCGCCGAACCCTTTGGGGCCGTCCCACTCGGCGATTCTCGGACTGCCGTCCCCTCGGATCGTGGCGGTGACGGCAATGCCGTTGGTCAGGTACGATTTGAGAAGTGCCGCTCCATAGTTTTCGGCGATGACCAGGACCGGAATCCGGACATTCGTATTGATGTCACCGAGTCTGAAGGGGAAACCGGTGTCTTCGGGCGTTGTCTGAAGCACCGCAACAGCTCCGGCAAGCTGGGCCTGTTCGGCTTTGAAAGCCGAGTCGCAGTTGGTGGCGCCGCGATCCAGGAGCACAATCTTGCCCGCAAGGCTGCTGTTCGTTCCAATCAGACACGCGTCATCCGGGTTTCCGCCCGGCGTGGCATAGGCGACTGGCGCAGTGAGTGCCGTCGATGGCAGGCCGCCGCCGAACTGCAGTTGGGTGATGTTCGTTGCGATAGCCACGCAGGGGATGACGAGGTTGGTTGGGGAGAGCAGTTGGAGCGTCTGATAACCCACTGTCTCGGCACTGAGCCGGAATTGGTCCTCGTTATTGATACCCATCTGATAGTATCCGCTTGCGGGAAATCGGACGAAGGTCCGCACGTCGTCAATGAAGCTGTCCTCGCTGCCTGTCGTTCCGGGAATTCCAGGGAACGGCTCGTCGCCTGGGAAATTGGCTGTGGCGCCGCTGGAATTGATCCAGTTGACCACGCCTGGGACTGCGAACGTGTTGCCGGACAGCCAAAACGGCTTCGGAAAAGCCGATGCTCCCAGGCAGATCACTCTGCACCGATGGCGGATCGGTGACTGGCAAAGTATCCACCTGATAAACACTGACGTTGAACCCAGGCTTTGTGGTGTCCTCAGATCCGAGCGGGCTTCTCAGCGTCGTCGGCAGTGTCAGGTAGTCAGCCACCGTAAAGCGGAATTGATTGGTCTGGGTAGCGGCCGGCGTCCCATTGTCGCTGAAGACGATCTTGTACGTGTGCGGAGACAGCGCCGGCAAAAGTCCCACCGCATATTGCACGATTGTATTAGTAGTGGCCACTTTCTGAATCGATGGCGATACGAGGTTGCTGTCCAAAAATAATTGAATTGAATTGGTGTTCACCGCCGTGGCTCGGTCTTGCAGTGTGATCCCGATGTTCACCACCGGCCCGACACCGACAGCTTTGTCGGGTGGGTCCGCGCTGGCCAGGGTCGGCGTCGCCACCCCGGTGTCCACTACATCCAGCGAAACCAGATCGACATATCCATCGGGAGCGCCGCTCAAAGAATGAGATTGAATCAGAACTTGAGCCATGCGGGCACCAGCAGGAATCGTCCCGCTGTTTGCATCCTGGCCCCAATCTCGGGCGTTGCCATACTTGGCGTTCATATCGAAAGGCAGGTTGGCCACGAAATCGGCGCCGCCCAGGGCAACGGGACTGCCCACCACGTTGGTCGAAGCATCCAGGAATTGCAGAGTCAGGTCGCTGTAATCGTTGTTATCGATGTAAGTGCAAAACCACGCAGACAAGCTAAATCGGCCCACCCCGGCATCAATCCTGCCCGGAGTAAGCGTGGTCGTGGCTGTCAGACTGACCGCCTGCGCCACATTGGTGCTGCTCTGCGTAATCCCGTAGGTGCCGGAAGGATAAGGTCTCAAGAATTGCAAACCCGACCCGGCCGGCCCGGGCATCGTGTAGAGTGTCGAGTAAAGATAAGTGCTGAACGTGCTCCACCCGCCGCCCACACCCGGATTGTCCGAGCCGCCCACCTTGACGATAGGATTGCTGCTGGGCGAAGTGTTCTCAAAGCTGCCATCGGTGATCAGTTCAGTGGCCTCAGCGGAACCCACAAAGGCCAGTCCACCCGCGAGGACGGCCAACCCCATTTTTCTTGTTGGTCTATGCGGTCTCATGTTGCTTCAGTTTTTCTATCGTTGGCCCCACAGGAGAAGTTCGTAGCGAACCGTTCAGGCCCGAACATTTCTTGTGGTCGCAGTTTACGTCCGGAAGCGAAGCGCGACAATAGCCCGTCTTGGGGGGATTGCGAGTGATGCGGATGTGACGTGATCCGCAGGAGGTTGTTGCCGGATGCTTGAAAGTTCAAACTCGCGAGGCGCCGGACAAACTTTTCGATCAGGATGCCCGCATCGTCTTACATCCGCCGTAATTCTGACTCGGCGCTGAGTCCCGTGAGCCGCCGAATTAAAGGTGTCTGATTTTTCTGGAAAATGTTCCGACGAAACCATGAACTCTTGGATATGTCCAAGCAACGTCCAAGACCATTTAATCCGCGACCCTGGCCCAAAGCGTCGCCTCCTGCCGCGGTGGCTGCGACGGGCTACTGGCGCAAGCGCATTTTCAAGAATTCCTACACGCATCGCCGACAACGCGTCGCGGTAAAGGGCTGGTCGGTGAAGATCCAGCACCGGAGAATTCGCCGCACGTTCTCCCTCGCTGCCGCAAGCCGCGCGGCTGCCGCGATTGAAGCCAAGGCCATCTACCAGACGATTCTGACTCAGGGCTGGGACGCAGTCGCGCCCCCCGGACACCGACGCTTTATCGCGGCTCGCGCCGGCGCTGGGGACGAACCAGACCCGTTTCCCAAGACCGACGTACAGTACTGGAGACGCCGTTTGGTTCGCCGCCGACATCGGTTGCTGCCGGGCGCGGCGCCGCTTGCCGGGCTTTCCGCGCGCATCGAGCACGCTGGAACCAACCACTACTTTCCCCTGGGATCGCTTGACGAAGATGCCGCGGCGGCCAGAGCGCGTGAAATCTATCTGGCCGTGGTCCAGGAGGGTTGGGGCGCGGTCAACCAGCGCTTCCCGCGCGAGCTCACGATTGCGATGCACTGGGCAGAAAACCCGTTGGCTTGGACCTACGCCACCGTCCACACCGCAGTTGAGGGTCCGCTCGCCAAGGTATTGTCCCCCTCCACGGACCATGCTCAACAGGTCAACGTCGCCATCATGGAACCGGATGCCAGCGTCCGCCGGGCGCTTGCCCGGTGCGTAAACAGGCAGTCCGCATTCGTTTGCACTGCGACGTATGGCAGCGCGAAGGACGCTCTTGGCGAAATCCGCCGAAGCGCGCCCGATCTTGCGGTGGTCAACGGCAGTTCACCCGATTTGGTCGCAGTTGAATTCCTGAATAAATTGCGGCGTATCATCCCAGATCTCCCAATCATATTTTTCACGACCTACGAGGACAG
>QHPA01000434.1 GCA_003218935.1 Verrucomicrobiota bacterium | reverse complement strand
CCAATTGAAATATACCTGGCGTGAGCTTGAGCCGGAGAAAGACGCCTATGACTTCAGCGCCATACGCCAGGACTGGATGTTTCTGAATTCGAAAAGCAAGAAGTTGTTCATCCAGCTTCAGGATTCTTCCTTTGATCCAACCATAGTGAACGTGCCCAGGTATCTGCAGAATGACGGTCGATACCATGGAGGAGCTGCCAAGCAATACAGCATTGAAGGAGATGACGAAGAACATGCCGTTCCCGCAGGCTGGGTGGCAAGGCGATGGGACGGGGCAGTGCAGGAGAGATTTCACAATCTCCTGTTCGCGCTCGGCAGGGAATTTGACGGCAAGATCGCGGGCATCAACCTTCCCGAGACGGCGGTCGATTTTGGCGAAACGGGACGGTTGTTTCCCAAGGGATTCACTGTCGAGATTTATCGCGACGCCATCGTTACGAACATGATGGTCTTAAAGCGCGCGTTTCCCAAGTCGGTTACGATGCAGTACGCCAACTTCATGCCCGGAGAATGGCTTCCCGACAAGGACCGGTGCTATCTTCGCAGCGTGTATCAACGCGCCAGAGAGTTGAAGGTGGGCGTCGGAGGTCCTGATCTCCTGCCTTACAAGCCGGGACAAATGAACCACAGCTATCCTCTGATCAGAGAATGCGCCGGAAGTGTTCCCACTGGAATCGCCGTCCAGTGGGGAAACTATGAATTAAAGAATCCGAAAACAGGCAAACGGGTTACAATTTCGGAGTTGCTCCGATTTGGGTCGGACTATCTCAGAGTTGACTACCTATTCTGGTGTACTCAAGAGCCGTACTTTTCCGAGGAGTTGATACCGTTCTTTCAATCGAAACGGTAGCGGCTTCACGGGGCGCCAATCCTGACAGCCCGTCAACACAACTTCGTCACCAGGGATTGGCTGGCGATCTCGCTGCGGAAGCTCATAGGAAAATACAGTCGGCCAGCTTCGCTTTCAATTTGTCTTCCCCGACACATCCACGCAAACCACATCGCCTTTGGCGTTGCGGCAATAGACTCTGCCGTTGGCGAGCACGGGCGAGGTCCAGCATTTGCCACCGAGCACTTGCGCGCGGGCCACCGGTCTGAAGGCCTCGGATGACGGTTCGGCAACCACCAGTTGCCCCTTTTCACCGAGGATTAACAGTTTACCGTCGGCGCCAATGAGCGAGCCTTTGCCGAGGCTCTGCTCGGACCACCGGATGCTACCCGTTTGTAAATCCAGGCATTTGAATTCCGATGATTCGTCGAAGCCATAGACGCTGTCGCCGACGGCGAGGGAGCTGTTGAAATGGTTGCGCATATTCTCGTTTTGCCAGAGCACGGAGACTTTGTTGCCGGCCACCCGCAAGAGCGCGCAGCCCTGGTTGTAGCCCGAGGAAATGAAAATTTTATCGCCCACGATGACCGGATCGGCGGCGTTCACGCCCCAGGAAGTCTTCCAGGGATGTTCCCAGAGCAGTTGACCGTTCTCCGGATTCACTGCCGAAAGCGCTTTGATGGAAAAGAGCAGCACGGCGCGCGCTGCCCCGGCGTTGAACGGAATCGGCGAGGAGTAGCCGGCGGATTCTTTGCCGGAGGACCAAACCACTTTGCCCGTGGCTTTGTCCAATGCCGTGCCCGCGGGACCGGCATTGATGATGAGCAGTTTTCCATCCACGAGCGGCGAGCCGGAAAAGCCCCAGCTCGGAATCCTCAGGCCGAGTTCATCGTGAATGTTTCTTGACCAGATGACGTTGCCGCTCCGGGCGTCGAGGGCGAACACATGGCCTTTGCGGCTGAAGGTATAAACTGCGTTGCCATCGACAGTGGGCGTGGCATTGGGGCCGCCCTCGTAAAGATTGGGATCCGTTGAGCACGCGTAGGAATGTTTCCAAAGCACTTTGCCGGTGTTGGCGTCGAGGCAATAGATCGTCTCGGTGTCGTTGATATTGCCCAGCGTGTAAGCGCGGCCGTTGCTGACGGCAATGGAGGAGAAGCCGGTGCCGACGTTGGCTTTCCAGAGTTGTTTCGGTCCCTCCTGCGGCCACGAGGCGGACCAACCGGTTTCTTTGGAGATGCCGTTGAAGTCGGTTCCACGCCAGCGCGGCCAGTCGTTGGCGGAGGCTGGAAGCGAACCGATGGCGCAAAGAAGCAAGGCAGCGGCTAAACCAGCTGGGGCAACAGGAGATCGAGCGACGAGCACGTGAAGACGCGAGTGAGGTAATGTGTTCTCGTTGAGCATGGCTGCACAGCTAACGTATGAAAACAGGGGTGTCAATAAGACAGGATTCATGAGCCACAGAGAGGCTAAAAAAGCACAACGTTGATTTTTTGCGCCTTTTTGTGGTTACGTCCTTCTCGTCAAATTGTAGTGCATCCTGCGGTTTTCTTAGTACATTCCGTCTGTTCAAGAAACCGTGTTATGCCACGATTTTTCGATTTCCTGCCGGATGCGTTGGCCGAAGGGCAACCCTTCGCACTTGGGA
>QHPA01000433.1 GCA_003218935.1 Verrucomicrobiota bacterium | reverse complement strand
GCCGTAGAGTCCCGTGTCACGGACTTCAAACAATCGCTGCGCCCCGCAGGTCAACGGCATCTTGCTTCTTACGAGCCCCCTCACCCCATCCCTCTCCCCCTCGGAGGGGGAGAGGGTGCCCGAAGGGCGGGTGAGGGGGAAGTTCATGGGTTCAATGCGCGAAAATCTATACCGTGGAATTCTCTTCCTGATCGTTCTTGCTCTCCTGAAATCGGAGGGTCTGGCGCGCGAGGTCATGCCCCCGAAGCCGGCAAGTTACTTCAATGATTATGCCGGCGTTGTGTCCACCGCCACGGCGCAGAGGCTGAACAAGACTCTCGAAGACTTTGAGAAATCCAACTCCAGCCAGATCGTCGCCGCTGTTTTCCCGCGGATGCAGACCGATTCGGCGTTGGAAGATTACACCCGGCGAATCGCGGAGGCCTGGAAAGTCGGTCAACAGGGAAAAAACAACGGCGCGGTGCTGTTCGTGTTCGTCCAGGAACGGCGGATGCGGATCGAGGTCGGTTACGGGCTGGAAGGCGCGCTGCCGGACGCGCTGGGGAAACGGATCGTGGATGATGAGATCGCGCCTTACTTCAAACGGGGCGACTACGACGGCGGACTGACTGCGGGCGTGACCGCCCTATTGCAGGCCGCGCGAGGAGAGTACACAGGCACTGGCAGAACGGTGAACCACAGGGGCAATCCCGGCGGTTTCATTTTCATCCTTTTTTGGGGCGTCGTGCTGATCCTGATCCTGGGCAACATTCGTCGGATGGCTCGGGGCACCGTGTATCATCGGAGCGGCCGAGTAAATTACGGCGGCTGGTGGTGGGGGGGCGGTGGCTGGGGTGGAGGAGGTGGTGGTGGCTGGGGCGGCGGAGGCGGGTCCTCCGGCGGGGGCTTTTCCGGCGGTGGCGGAAGTTTTGGCGGCGGTGGAGCCAGTGGAAGCTGGTAATGGGACATGAACCACAAAGAGTTTATCAGTAAACTGGACGAAGCCAGAATCGTGAAGGCGATTGCCGAGGCGGAACGCAAAAGCTCCGGTGAAATTCGCGTTTACATCTCGCACCGCAGACGGACCGATCCGTTGAAATTCGCGCGGAAACGATTCGTCGAGCTGGGGATGACCCAAACGCGGCATCGCAACGCGGTGCTGATTTATCTGGTTCCGCTGACGCGGCAATTCGCAGTCGTCGGCGACGCGGGTGTTCACGAAAAATGCGGCGACACGTTCTGGCAACAGGTGAGCGCCGGAATGGGCGGGTTATTGAAACAAGGCAGGTTTACCGAAGCGATTCTCGAGGCGATTCAAATGATCGGCGATATCCTGGCCCAACATTTTCCGCGTGATCCGGATGATCGAAACGAACTGCCTGACCGGATTGTTCGGGATTAGCCTGCCATGGAATTTATAGTCGGCCGAGTGCAACGCCTCGTTCCCCCTCACCCTGGCCCTCTCCCTCAGGGCGAGGGAACAGCTTTCGACCCTCTCGGACATTCCGATGTTCCGGATGCCCGCTCCGCGCTGTGACATGTCGAAGTGCTCCGAGTGCGCACCCAAGTGGCAAACGATTCTCCATCTCCCAATGGGAGAGGGCCGGGGTGAGGGGAAAGAGCACGCCCGCCGTCGCACGGCATCGACCTCGGGGTAGCGAGGTATCGCTCGAAGGGCCGTTTGGCTTTGAGCCATTCATCATTTCCAGCCTCAGGGCTCGCCGGAAGTCGCTGACATCGCAGCTTGAGCGCCCACGGGATGTATGGTAATCTCGGTCGTGCCATTGAAAATGTTATGAGCGAACTGGCAGAACAGGCATGTGTCCCGTGCAAAGGCGGAATTCCGCCCTTGAACGGACCGGCGCTGGCGGAGTTGCAGCGGAAGCTGGGCAACCATTGGGAGGTCATCAACGGCCATCACCTGGAGAAAGAGTTTACCTTCAAAAACTTTCGCGAAGCGCTCGACTTCACCAACAAGGTCGGCGAACTCGCGGAACAACAAGGTCATCATCCGGACATTTATCTCGCCTGGGGCCGCGTGAAAATCACGCTCTGGACGCACAAGATCGACGGCTTGACCGAAAGCGACTTCGTCATGGCTGCGAAGATTGACCGACTGAATTGATTTGATCATTCGCGGATAATCCTTCGATGCCGCAGGCAATCAGGGTCACTTCCCGAATCCGCCTGCGCGATTTCGACCCGGACGATTGCGGCCGTCTGGAAAAGGACGAGACGCGCGAAAAGGCCCGCAAACTTTGCGAACGGATTGGCGAATTGCAGCATCTGCTTTACGCCAACGCGACCCACGCGATCATCATTCCGCTCCAGGGCATGGACGGGAGCGGCAAGGACGCGTGAAAATCAAATGACCCCATCCAGGGCGGGGCGAGACTTCGTCGAGCCCTGAACGGTGGCGGCAGGCATCCTGAGGCTATGAGTGGGGAAGTGCCCCGACGCGTGGGCGCAAATCAGCTTTTGAGAACGGTGGCAGATAGCTGCGCAGCAGCGCTAGAGGGTAGCCCACGGCGTCAGCCGTGGGTTGCGGTATTAGCAATCGGAGCCGCGAAGCGGCGAAAGGAAATTCTCTTTGGCAGCAATTCTGCCGCCCCG
>QHPA01000432.1 GCA_003218935.1 Verrucomicrobiota bacterium | reverse complement strand
CCAACTGGCCTTCTGGCTATCATTGATCTCTCCCAGATACAGCAAGTGTCGTTGCACCCAGCCGCGCCGAGTTTTGACCTTCTCGGCAATGCTCCAATAGCAATGATCTTTGCCGTTCTTGAACCGGTGGTGACAATGCAAATACGGTTTGGCCATGATGGTTGGATTTTACCGCACCAGGCGCTCAGAGTGGAAGAGGGTAGGTCTGCACCAAACCGTTTTTTGGAAGAAAATCTCATCAATCCTTAAGAATCTCGTACCGGGATGTGCGAAAAAAGTTGGATCACGCTGCGAGTAGCGAAAGTCGGGTTAGGGCTCGACGGAGTCTCGCCCCACCGTTCATGGCCCCAACTCACGTCAAATTTTTGGAGGTGTTCCCTGCCCATGAACCGCGTAGCCGCCGACGTGAGTCGGCGCACTGGTTTGGTTCGCAGCAAAGGAGCAGGCTGGAAGCCCGCTCCACTTTCCTGCAACTTCACCGTCAGCGTTCGTGTTCTGCGGTTAATTCAGGACACCTATGTATAAAATCATCGGCGCAGACCAGAAGGAGTACGGCCCAGTCCCGGCGGATCAGGTGCGCAAATGGATGGCCGAAGGCCGGGCCAACGCACAGACCAAAGCGCGGGCCGAAGGCGGCGACGATTGGAAATCATTGTCGGATTTTACGGAATTTGCCGAGTCGCTGGCGGCCCAAGGCCCCGCCGTGCGACCATCGCCGCCAAAAATCGGCGCGTTGGATGCCGAGAAGTTCGCGGCGGAAATCATGGCCCGCGATTACCGCGTGGACATCGGCGATTGCTTCAGTCGGAGCTGGAACCTGGTCAAAGACAATTTCTGGCTGTTGATCGGCGCAACGGCTTTGATTTCGGTGATTTCGTTGGGGATGCAATTCATCCCCGTCCTCGGCCACGCTGCCGGTGTTTTGTTCGCCTTTCTCTTGTGGGGAGGATTGGACCTGCTCTTTTTGAAGCGGCTGCGCGGCCAACCGGCCGAAGTGGGCGACGTGTTCGCCGGTTTCGGGCTGGCGTTTGGGCAACTGATGCTCGGGAGCGTGGTTGCGCACGTGCTGACCGGCATCGGCCTGCTGCTCTGCATTCTGCCGGGCATTTACCTTCTGGTGGCCTGGTGGATGTTCGCGCCGCTCCTGATCATCGATAAGGGCCTCGAGTTTTGGCCCGCGATGGAACTGAGTCGCAAAGTGGTCAACAAACACTGGTGGCCATGCT
Source organism: Verrucomicrobiota bacterium (assembly GCA_003218935.1). Lineage (GTDB taxonomy): Bacteria > Verrucomicrobiota > Verrucomicrobiia > Limisphaerales > AV2 > AV2. The sequence continues at coordinate 2,612 of QHPA01000432.1, read as the reverse complement.
TCGGACTTTTTGTCCTGAGCTTGTTCGTTGGATGCGCCGGTGTGTTGGCGTTTGTTGTCGGGGTATTTGTCACCCTGCCCATCGCCCTCGGCGCCACGGTGTGCGCCTACCAGGACATCTTCGGCACCCGACCCACGACGAGTGAATTGCCATCACCAGCGCTCACGCCGCCAGTTCCTTCGCCAGCGCCGACAGCACCGGCGAACGGCGGTCCAACTCCCACGACGCAGCCGGAGGCCGGTTCAACTTTATCCTCCCTGTCGCCCGACATTGAGCTGAGTCCCGCCCCACCGCCGGAAACCAATCCAACTCCGGAAGCGCCGCCACCAACAGCCCAGAGCTGAATAGGCGAAGTCAATCACGCGCGGAAGGCTGGCGTGCTTGACGGACCAAACATTTCCAGCGACCCTCGGCCCATGTACAGGATCCTCGGGGCCGACCGAAAGGAGTATGGACCCGTCTCCGCTGACGACATTCGCGTGTGGATCAGAGAAGGCCGAGCCAACGGACAGACATTGGCATGCAGCGAAGGAGGCGCCTGGCAGCCACTCTCCTCTTTTCCTGAGTTTGCCCAGGCGCTGGGGGCCGCTCCAGCATCGCCGTCGCCATTGCCCGCGCCGGCTTCTCCGACGGCCCGCGTATCCACTCCGGCCCAACTTGTCCAGGGACCCGGGATTTTTCTCATCATCGTCGGCGCGCTTGGTTTCGCACTACACATCTTCAGCCTTCTCGCTCATGTGGTTGGCTGGACGTTGACCCGGCAGCCATCCACAGGCAACCCGGAATTGGATCGCGTTATGACCTTCCTGTCGGGAGGCGCTGGTGTCGCCATTGACCTTCTGTGGCTGGGGTTGAGCGCGCTGATCGGTTTTGGCGGTTTGCGAATGATCAAACTGAAGAACTACGGCTTGTGCATCGCGGCCTCGGTCATTGCTTTGGTCCCTTGCTTGTCTCCTTGCTGCTGCCTCGGATTGCCCGCCGGCATCTGGGCTTTGATCGTGTTGTCCCGGCCGGAGGTCAAAGCGGCTTTTGAGAGTCGTTTGTAGTAAACTGATTCTCCTCGCGTCAAACTTGAGTTGAACCAGAAGATGGCCTGAAAGCGGCTAAACTCGCGGTTATCCGAAAGGATCGACATGTATAAAATCATCGGTGCGGATCGGAAGGAGTATGGCCCGGTCACCACTGATCAAATCAACACCTGGATTCTCGAAGGCCGCGCCAACGACGAGACGTTGGTCCAGGCCCAGGGCAGCACAGAATGGAAACCTCTTTCCAGTTGTCCTGAATTTGCCGGAGTGCTGGCAGCTAAAGGGGCGTCGGCCGCGCCACTTCCAGCGGACTGGGACCTGTTGAAAAAGAAATTTGGCCTCATTTTTGGCGGCACGGCTGTGTTCGCGGCGATTCAATTGGGAATCTCGTTGCTGGGGCAAATTCCCATTCTCGGCATTCTGATTTCGTTGGGCAGTATCATTATCGGCGGGCCACTGATGGGAGGATTGTATCACTTCTTTCTCAGGAATATCCGTGGCGAGAGAACGGAAATCGGGGATATTTTTGAGGGCTTTCGCTCGCACTTTGTGCAGTTGATGTTGGGGTATATCGTGAGCCTGCTCATCACGGGCGTGACGGCGATTCCGGGCGCGGCAATTCTAGGCTTTTCTTTTGTTCCGATCGTCCGCACTCATCAAATCAGCCCGGGTGCGATCGCCCTGGCAGTCGCAGGATTCGTGGTGGTGTTGGTCCCTGCGATATTCCTCACCGTGACGTGGCTGTTTTCGCTTCCCTTGATTATCGACAAGCGCCTCGACTTCTGGACAGGCCTGGAAACCAGCCGCAAGGTCGTCTGGAAACACTGGTGGCACGTGTTCGCTCTTGTGCTGGTTTGTGGCCTGGTCAACCTGGGTGGGGCGTTGGCCTGCTGCATTGGCGCGCTTGTGACCATGCCAATCACCTTTGGCGCCATGATGTACGCCTATGAAGATCTCTTTGGCACTCGGCCAGCGCAAGCCGCTTGACCGGACGACGGCGTGGGGTTGCCTGACGGCCAACCTGGCGGTGCCCGGCTGCGGTTCGCTGGTTGCGGGACGCGTGTCCGGTTACTTTCAGTTGCTGCTGGCGATCGCCGGCGTGACGCTGACCACGTTGTTCGGTTTGAAGTTCATCGTCTGGTACGTACATAACTGGGCGCAACTGCAGCAAATTGACACTGACCCGGCGGCCAACTTCCAGGAATTATGGTCGCGTTTGCGCTGGGCATTGCTGGGAATGCTGGTGTTCCTGTTCGGATTGCTCTGGGCGCTGGCCAGCAGCTTCGGCATACTGCTTGAATCGAAGAAATCGCAATCTTACGCGCCGCCCGTCCTGAGCGGAGAAAAACGATGAACGCGCCGCCGGTCATTGCTGCGCCGGGAAAGTCCTCTACCGATCCCGACGCGAACCCGCCGTTGCCGGAAAGGACGGGCATTTCCGCTCCGGTCCTGGCTTTCGTCGGACTGTTGCTGCTGCTCGTGGTCGCCCGCGTTGCCGTGCAGTGGAACCTTCCGACGCCGTTCTGCGGCCTGAAGAGATTGACAGGTGTTCCGTGTCCCTTCTGTGGCAGCCCGCGCTGTCTC
>QHPA01000431.1 GCA_003218935.1 Verrucomicrobiota bacterium | reverse complement strand
GAGTGGCTCATCGCACCCAGGTTGGCCGTGTCCTGATTTGATGTAGAGTCGAGCCTATGGCTCGATGAATCGACGCACAGCGCCGACGCTACACGCAAATCAGGACACTGCACCCAGGTTCGTCAGCTTGACAGGCGACTTCGTGAGAACAATAGTCGGCTCGATTACTCCAGTGACTCGCACGAACTATGCAAGTAATCCCTATCATTGGCGTCGGCCGAGCTTCACCGTGGGTAAAGCGGTCTGCCTTTACCCTCATTGAGCTATTGGTGGTCACCGCCATCATCGCTATACTGGCGGCCCTGCTATTGCCAGCGTTGGCGCAAGCCAAGAGCGCGGGTCAATCCGCTGCCTGCAAAAGCAATCTCCGCCAAATCGGCATCGCCTTGAGCCTTTACATCGGCGATTTCCAAAAATACCCCCTGGCTGCGGCGACTGACCAGATGCCCTCGGGTTCTTTCTCACTTTGGGACGCCAAATTGCTGCCCTTTGTTGCCAGCAATCGTGACCTCTTCGTTTGTCCGGCAAACAAGCTGGCTCCCAAATGGACCAACAACGTTCGGCTGCCTCAACCCAACTACAGTTACGGTTACAACATGGCGGGCAGCGGGCGTTATCCCTCCTCTGGTCCGAGCCTGGGACTGGATGGCGGTTCCAATAACCGCGGCACGTCCGCGTATCTTTCCGAGAATCAGGTGAAGGTTCCGAGCGACATGATCGCCGTGGCGGATATAAAACCGAAACCAGGCGGAGCGGACAACGACCTCGATGACATCTTCCCGATCAACCTTCTCGCGGAATTGGCGCCTCGCCACAATAAAGGGGAGAACATCGTTTTCTGCGACGGACACGTGGAATACGCCAAGCACACCGTGTGGTTGAAGAAAACGGAAGTCGCCCGCCAACGCTGGAACAACGACAATCAGCCGCATCGGGAAACGTGGCCGAACAATCCTTGAAACGCCCGGACGCGAAGGCGGGAGCGCATCCGCGTCGCGCTCAACAAGTCGTCTGATCCGGCAATTATTTCACCCGCTTCCAAATCTCTTCGAGTTTCTGGCCAGCGGAGAGGACGCCCGAATGAATCCATTTATCCCCTTCGATTTTCACCGTGAATTTCTGTTCCTTCCCGACGTAGGCCCCCATGCCTTCGAAGGCAAATTCCGGAATTTCGATGTAGGAGTCCCCGGCGTACTTATACGTTCCGCCCATTGAGTTGGTGATTTTCTTCGTCTTCGGATCGACCCAGACCCAGATCCAATGAGTGGGCGTGATGAATTTGATCGACTTTCGTTCCGCCGGCGGGTCGGTGAATTCCTTGGCGTCCCCCCATTTTTCTGAAACAAGCTCCCAGGTTCCGACGATGGGCGAGGCATTCTTGTCTGAACCGGATTGTTTGTCGGCCGCAAGCGCAAAGAAGCCAAACGCAGCCAGGGCAACGAATACAACAGATGTGCTTTTCATAATATTTGAGGAGTGAACCATTGACGTCGCGTCGGCCCCTGACGCTCAGGCGTCCGAATATGGTGGGCCGGTCTTTCCATTGTACCCCAGAATGCTATTTCTCCGGCGTGCTAAAGCAAGCAATATATCGACCACTCACGGATTCCTGCCAGCAACCTCGCTCCGGTTACTTCCTCTTCGCAGTCCACTCCTTCAGGGTTTCGTTGCCATCAAGTGTCGTCCTGGCCTTGGCGGTGATGGCGTCGCCTTCGACTTTGCCGGTCATTTCGTAGGTCATAGTCTCGCCGTTGGGCCGGTCACGTTTCACGATCCAGGAAAACTCATTGCCGTTGACTTTGCCGTTCTCGATCTCCAGCCAGCGATTCTCGTCACGCCGGAATTTGCCGGTCACCTTTTCGCCGTCCTGCCTGAGGATCAGCGGGGCAGTGACTGTTCCATTCGGCGTGTCCATCGTCCAGGCCCATTCGCCGGTAAGGCCGGCAGGCGAGACGTCTGCTCCACTTTGCTCCGCCTTCAGGCGCGTGTCGCCGAGGACAGCGGAGAGCTTGTCCTCGATGGCTTCAGCCCAGATTTCATAGCCGCGCCTGGAAAGGTGCAGGTAGTCCGGCATCAGATCGTGGGGAATCGTGCCGACGCTGTTGACGAACTTGTATCCGAAGTCGATCCAAAAAACGTTCTGGTCGTCGGCGAGTTTTTGAATGATTTGGTTCACTTGAAGAACCTTTCCGCGTTGAGGGCTCGGATTTTCGCTGCGGGGGAAGATCGCCAGCAACAGCACTTTGGTCTGAGGCAGTTTTTCGCGGAGTTGCTTCACGATCGCCGCCACGCCGTCGGCGATCTGTTCCACGGTGTTGTCTTCG